>NZ_MAFX01000006.1:0-48142 GCF_001683555.1 Methanohalophilus sp. DAL1
GTACTAAAAATATTAATCAAATATTCTTTGAATACATTCCTGCAATGGATTCTGCAAACATCTTCCCAAATTCCGGTTCGGTAATACTTTCCCATTCAGCAGGGAATTTATCCCGCAGTTTTTTTATTTCTTCTTCTTTGTAATGGATGAATGCATCAATGTGGCCATCAACAGCATTGTTTTCCTTTTCTCCCCATGAGGTACTTTTGTCTCCCCAGTGTCCACTTTCCTTGAACCCGTTCAGAAGTTCGACAGCAACGGCTGCATCGTGCATGTCTCCCAAATTATCCTGAAGACTCTTCAGCCGCTTTATTGTCTGTTTGGCTTCGTCTCCCAGGACTTCCTGGAAGAATTCAAAGGTATAACGCAGGATTTTCACATCTATACGTAATCTGTGCAGTACTTCCAGGGGTGCTTCATGGGGGTCAGGACCTACTTTGTCTTCATAGGCAAGAACATTTGCATATTGGCCATAAACAAGTGTGGGAAATACTTCTCGTACACTGGTAGGACGGGGAGTTCCTTTGCTATTTTCATCTTCCATCTTCCAGTAATTCTTTTTCCCCAGGGCATCCTCAAACTTTTTCTTGAACCTGTTGTACCTTTTGCTATCCAGGTATTCCAACATATTCCCTCTTTCTTTGGCCCTTTCTATCTCGATGTTATCTTTCAGGAAATCGAGTTCCCTTTTACGTTTTTCTGGTAACTCTTCACAATAATGGTCAATACGTTCAAGGAATACGTCCATGTCCCTTACATTACCTAGTGCTTTACGGGTGCGTTTTATTCCTTTGAGGTATCGGCCAAGTTCTTTCATATCAAGGTAGGGATTGAGAACTTCAAAACCGGCTTTGATACGCATTGCAGCCACCCGCATGTCATGTAGCTCTTCTATGTCCCTTCCAACTTTTGTTCCTATTTCATGCTTTTGCATTTTCTTGAAATGTTTCTGGAAGATCTTCCGGGCGGCTTCGGCCATTGTGTCATCGGTTTGGATTTCAATCTTCTTTTTTGATTTTTTGTTATCTTCTTTTTCTTCTTCAGGAGCGGCTTCTATCTGTTTTTCTTTCAGCTCCTCTGTAACTTTTAGTTCTTCGTCATCCTGATTCATAATGTATTCTCCCCCAATCTTGCTTTGGTATTCTTCCTCTTGATTACCTGTAAGTTCCATCATTATAAGTTGGGCCAGGGCAATAAAAAATGAATTATTTTTAGAGTTGTTTTTTAATTTATTGATCTCTAAAAGATGATTAAGCATTTCTTTGAAGATCCTTGTTATAAGAAAGAGTGTAGTGGCTAGATACCCCAGTGCAATATAGGACACGTTTGGATATATCCATTTTTCAGGATAGAGGGAAATAAACCCGCCTATAATGATTGCATATAAGATGGCACTTATCAGGGTGTAACCGTTTTCCTGTTTTATTAATAGATTCAATCCCAGCATTATGAGTGCTAGCCCTGTTGCAAATGCACCCATGGTCACCAGTATTTCCCCTGCCGGAGAATAACGGTTCAATTCCATCAACATAAGGGCCACAGCGCCCCCGATCCCCAGTGTTGCGCCTGCTATTACTGCAAAAAGACCAATTATCAATGATTTGCCCGAGCCCATGATGCTCTATGTATATTTGATTACTTTAAAAACTTCCCATCGTAATCAGAACTATTTTTAGATGAAGGTCTGGAATTCATGAACATTGTTACTTAATATGTGTACATCAAGTTAATAGAGATGTACATACAAGATTTTAATTATGGATTTCCTCGACTCATCCACCTTTGAGTATTCAGGAAAGGATTTGTTTGTTTTCCTTTCTGACATCAAATACATTATCCTATTCTACGTCTTCGGGGATTTCCTTACTACCATAGGTGCCCTGAATTTCGGGGTCGAGCAAAACGGATTTATAGCAGTCGTACTGGCGGAATTTGGCCTGGGGGCCTTTTTGCTTTTGAAAATCCTCTTTATTGGGGTGGTTTATTTGAACTACAAACTCATCAGGCAATCCGGCCTGTCCTGGAGTTCATTTCTGTGGAATACGTCCAAATTTGCTATTGCTTTTTTGGGTATTGTACTTGTAGTGAATAATTTGATGGTTATGCTGACCCAAACCAGTTTGATAGTCTAATCCTAAAAAAGTAAATTATGTGTTCAAGTCCTTTGTACTCATATTAATGGATATTTCTGCGATATCGCCACTGTATTCAGCAATCCTTTGCAGGCTTTCCACAATGAAGCCAAATTGGTGTGAGTTGGTGTTTGCCTGCCTGTTCTTGTATAATGCAGTACCTTCCAGGGAAATTTTCTTTGCATTCTTTATGACCATATTTGCTTCCATGGGATCGAGATTTGAAAGTAGGGCCATGGACTGCTTGAAGATAGTCTGGACATCTTCTGCCATTTTGAATACAGGGTCATCAGGTTCCACTTCATTTTCCATTTCAATCAGGTTCTTTGCAATCCTGACCACATGGTCTCCGATCCTTTCCATGCTTTTAGTAACAAGCCGATAGCCCAGGCACTCCCTGGGCCTTTCTATACCAATCTTTTCTGAAAGGTTGCGGTCTTCAATGGCTGCTTTCAACTGTCTTACAGTCAAAAGGTAAAACCTGTCTATCTCATTGTCCCTGAGGATTATATCCTGGGCGACTTCTTTGTCATTTTTCTCAATTGCTTCCATTATGTCGCTTAACATTGATGTTAATAGGCCGGACATATTTTGCATAGCCCTGTGGAGGGAAAGGTCCCTGTAATTGAGCAGGCTTTGCAGCACAAGTTCATGGTGGCTTTCCTCCACCACTTCAAGACCTACAAGCCTTTTGCGGGATGCATCTTTTATGAATTTACGATCGGCTGCACTGAATCCCTCTTTTGACTCCATTTTAATTATATCATAGCCAGCAAGATAATGAGAAATAAGTATCCTGAAAATGTCTTCCGGCTCGGCTACAGGAGGCTGATTATACATTTTTCCTTTTTTGGGGATCAGGCGATTAATTTCAATTTTGGTTTCGTATCTTTGATTTTTGTTGAGTGTATCAGAGGATATCAGGAGTGAACTTTTATTCTGGGGTGCAAGGATTACGCTATCTCCAGCTTCAAGACCGGCCCCTCTCACCCAGTTTATGGGGAGAGATACTATAAAGGTGGACCCTCCTGTGAGTTGTACTTTTCTTCTTTCAGACATGATAGTTTCCTTTGATTTTCATAAAAATATTTTTCAATTAATAATAGTAAGTGTTTTTTGATATAATGGTTGATTTGCCTGAGTGTTGTTATTGTTGGTTAGAAATATCTCAATGTGTATTCATATGGTTAGTAAATTATATATTTTGTCAATATATAATATATATTGATATTTTGTATATGTATTTTAATTACATAACACTAATACCTGTGTTTCTGGGGGTCAGTAGCAGTTGAGCAATTACTATTGGTTCATCTGTGCGATAAACTAAATTATAAGTGCAATATCTCTTCAACAGAAACTCTTATATAGCTAAATTGCCAATCATTTACTGTATTACCCTATACCATAGGTGTGTTTTTACAAATTAATTTCTCGTTTTTTGCTGAGGTATACTGATGGATAATGACAAACATTTAAAAGGCACGACCACTGTAGGCATAGTTTGCAGTGATGGAGTTGTTCTTGCCACTGAAAAAAGGGCAACTATGGGCAACTTCATAGCCAGCAAGACCGCAAAGAAGATTTACCAGATCGATGACCTGGTCGGGATGACCACTGCTGGCTCGGTAGGTGATGCCCAGCAACTTGTGCGGATGATTAGTGTGGAATCCAAACTCTATAAAATGAGGAGACAGGAATCAATAACCATCAAAGGCCTCACAACTTTACTCTCCAACATCCTTGGTGGGCAACGCTATTTCCCTCTAATGGTCCAACTCCTGGTAGGTGGCGTAGATAAGAATGGACCTGCCATATTTTCACTCGATGCGATGGGTGGAAATATTGAGGAGACAAAAGCCGTTGCTACGGGCTCTGGTTCACCGATGGCTTATGGTGTTCTTGAAGACCGCTATCATGAAGGTATCAATGTCGAAGAGGGTATGGAACTTGCAATCCGTGCTCTTTACAATGCCATGAAAAGAGATTCAGCTTCTGGAAATGGTATCGATGTTGTCAAAATAACTGCGGATAGCTATAATAGGCTTGATACCGGAGAGGTGGACAAAATACTTGAAAATCTGAAATAAGCTACCTTATTCATCTTATTTTTTAAAATACTCTTTCCCACATTTTCTACTTTTTTATAATACAGGAAGGCATTTTTAATGGTCATAGAAGATATCCTAGAAGGATTAAAGAAAAAAATCGAGAAGAATCTTCCGGCTGGCACTACAATTTCAAATGTAGAATTTGAGGGTCCTCAGCTTGTGGTATATACAGAAGAACCCCGGAAATTTGCTGATAATGGAAACATCGTACGGACCCTGGCCAAAAATTTAAGGACCAGAATAGTTGTTCGTCCTGATCCAAAGGTACTTTTGGCACCAGAAGAATCTATCGACCTTATCGATCAAACAGTTCCCGAGGATTCAGGAGTCACAAATTATGATTTTGCTCCGGATGTCGGGGAAGTGATAATTGAGGCGGAAAAACCCGGCCTTGTAATAGGCAAGCATGGGGAAACCCTTCGTGAAATAACCAAGAAGATAGGCTGGACCCCGAAAGTTGTCAGGACTCCGCCGATAAAATCCCGTACTGTGAAAAATATACGGGAATTTATGAAAAAGAACCATTCCGATAGAAAGAATATCCTTAAAACAATTGGGAGGAAAATTCACAGGGAATGTACTTCCAAGGACCAATGGGTACGTCTTACGTCCCTTGGTGGCTGTCGTGAAGTGGGTAGAAGTTGTTTCCTGCTCTCCACTCCGGAATCCAAGATTATGATCGATTGCGGTGTCAATGTAGGTTCCGACGATGACATGACTCCTTATCTTTACATTCCTGAAGTACAGCCCCTAAATCAGATTGATGCGGTTGTTATTACCCATGCACACCTTGATCATCAGGGTCTTGTGCCTCTTCTCTATAAATATGGTTATGATGGGCCAATTTATTGTACCCACCCAACCAGGGATATGATGGTCCTGCTTGAACTGGACTTTATCGACGTGGCTGCCAAAGATGGAAAGCGGGTCCCATATGAATCTGCGGATGTACGTAATGCACTAAAGCACAGCATCGTACTGGAATACGAAGAAGTGACTGATATTGCACCTGACATCAAGCTTACGTTCCACAATGCAGGCCATATTATTGGATCTGCAATATCCCATTTCCATATAGGGGACGGTTTGCATAATGTGGTAATAACCGGGGACTTCAAGTATGGGCCGACACGCCTTTTCAATCCTGCAGTAAACAAGTTCCCCCGGGTTGAGACCGTTATTACGGAATCAACTTATGGTGCCTCTAATTCTATGCAGCCTGCATTAAAAGATGCCGAAAAGAACCTGCAAAAGATTATCAAGGAAACTATAGATCGACAGGGTGTTGTGCTTATTCCTGCATTTGCTGTGGGAAGAAGCCAGGAGGTTATGATTGTCATAGAGGAAGCTATCAGGAAAGGAATTATTGATGAGGTTCCGGTTTATCTCGATGGTATGATATGGGAAGCAACTGCCATCCATGCTACCTATCCGGAATATCTAAATAATGATCTGAGACGCCTGATTTTCCAGAAAGGACAGAATCCATTCCTCTCTGAATGTTTCAAACCTGTGGATTCTAATGAACTCAGGAGAAATATTATTGAAAATCCACATCCATGTGTGATCCTGTCCACTTCCGGTATGATGAGCGGTGGGCCGGTCATGGAATATTTCAAAGCCTTTGCACCGGGTGAAAGAAATACTTTAGTGTTTGTTGGTTATCAGGCCGATGGAACTTTGGGTCGCCGTATCCAGAAAGGCTGGAAGGAAATCCCCCTGTCTTCCGGAGGCAAGGGTTCAGAAACTGTGCGAGTGAACATGGATGTTGAGATTGTGGATGGTTTTTCCGGTCACTCGGACCGCAGGCAACTCATGGAATTTTTCAAGCGCATGAAACCACAACCAGAACATGTGTTCACAGAGCACGGCGATGAACGTTCGTGTATAGACCTTGCAAGTTCTGTCCATAAAAGAAAGAAAATTGATACAAGAGCTCTTACCAATCTGGAAACTATAAGACTGGTATAAAGCTTTAATCAAGGAGACTGCGGAGGTACTCTACAAGTTCCCTGTGGTCTCTTACAACAATATCTGCCTTGTGGAGATGATCAGCGCTGACATAGGTTGGAACTGCAATGCAAAACAATCCTGCATTCTTTGCGGCTTCAACTCCCAAGGGTGCATTTTCCAGGACAATACATTTATCTTTTTGTACTGCAAGCCTTTCCACAGCAGTCAAATAAGGCTCGGGGTCAGGTTTGCCTTTTTCTACATCTGTTCCTGCAATCATTGTATTGAATATTTTGGGATAGAATTTTCTCATCAGCGTTTCTACAATGGCACGGTCGGATCCTGAGACTACTGCAAGTTTGAACTTTGCTTGCAGGGATTTGAAAGTTTCATCCATTCCATCAAATACACATGCTTTCTGGTTCTTGAAAAAAAGTTCTTTTTTCCGTTCATGTATCTGCTCAATATCCTCTTCAGTAGGCACCATTCCTTGCTTTTCAAATATTTTTTCTATAATCCCTCTGTGATTTGATCCTTCGAGAATGTATATTTCTTCTTTTTCGATATCTATCCCTGCTTCTTTGAAGGACGTTTTCCAGGCATGTGCATGGAATGGCATCGAATCTACCAGCACTCCATCGACATCTGATATGATTGCCTCTAAGTTTTCAGGTATTGCAGTTTTATCCATGACGGTTGAGTACTATTTTAGCTTATTAAAAGGTTGTTCGAAAAGATTATAACGATACAGGTCCCATGTTATTATGGTGAATTCGCATGTCTAAGTTCAACAAAAGGGATACAGAGAGAAAGGGTGCGAAAAAAAATGAAAACCTTGAAGAAAAACTCATTCAGGAAAATCTGAATGACCTTAAATCGGAAGGTGATGATTTTTCGGAATAAAAGCTTTTTTGGTGTGAGGTTATCCCTTTTGCAGTCTGTTATCTGCATTTCAGGATGGCCTGTGAAAAGTAGTTGAACATTCTTGACATATATCAAGAAACATTATTGATTCAAAAAAAGCCCAACCGGCCACTTATGGGCCGGTTGCCTCTCTACTAAATATAAAAAATTAGTCTTTGGAAAGTGATCTCAGCCTCTTGACGAGGGTGATCCTTGCATCGTTTTCTTCTTTAACTTTCTCTTCAAAATGTCTGACGATCTTGTTGAGAGGAGCTGCAAGACTGTAAATCTTTGTAGGCCTTCCTTTGCCGTTTAGTTTTTTGCTGCTTTCCTCTATCCAGTTATTCTTTCTCATGGAACGCATTGCAACACTTACTTCAGGTTGTCGCAATCCTGTGTTCATTTCAATATCCTGAGATGAAGCTTCGTCAACATTTTTTAAGTAAGCAATAGTAGTTGCCAGGTTTCTTGAAACTCCAAGGCCTCTAAATGCTTCTATCATCTCTTCATCTGACTCGTTTATTCTTGTCATGTACATCTTTAATCCTTCCTTTCATATCATTTGTCGAAGAGTCATACCCTACGGTAATTGGAATATTTTATTCTTCGATACCACCACTTCTATATAAGTACTATATTACACATGGTTTATATATTTTACGTTAAATTGACATTCATATAAAAAATTTAATGAGAAACGCAATTTGAATATTTCATCTCTGCGTCTGATCCCAACAGGCGGATAGCCTTTGTCTACTCATCCTGCTATTCATATACGATGATAGCATCGTATGCATGTATACATAGCAGTAAAAAAATTGTATGGATATTATAACATAATCCTGGGTGCTGGATTATTTGCCAAATGTTGGTTGTAGATCTATTATAGAGGAATTTAGTAATTATTGTTCTTCAAATAAGAGTTTGTATTTCCTTTTTATGGGTGAATTTATTTTCTTTTAAAGTCGGGTTATCTAAGTGTCTGGAATTTTCTAATTAATCAGTTTTTCCAATTCACCAATTTTGTCTTCTGCAACAGCAACTACGATTTCCACTATATCAGAATAGTGTTCATCCAGGATTGTGGCACAATTTTCAAGCATATGTTTTACAAACTGAATATTCCCATAGTCCACTATGATTTTCATTTCCTTTGTGGGCCTCTGCTCAACAACCCCGGCATCGTCTATAGCCTCAATAGCGGTTTGTTTGTAAGCACGGGATAGTCCGCCAAAGCCAAGTTTGATTCCACCAAAATACCGGCTGATTATAACCACAACATTATCAAGCCCCTTCAGTTCAAGGACTTTGAAAACAGGTTTACCAAAATTTACTGAAGGTTCTCCGTCATCATCATATTTCATAATCAGGTTTCCGTCACCTGTGATAGGTATGCAAATACATTATGGTTGGCGTCGGGATATCTTTGTCTGATGTCTTTCACAAAACGCTGTGCTTTAGTTTCGTCTGCAACCTTATAGTGCTTACACGTACGGCTTTTGGAATATAAGGAAGAAAGTCAAGAAGTCCCAACATTTATACTTTTTTTAAAGCATATCCCTGAACTTAACCCATCTGCGAGTCATGATAACAGTTTTATCAGTGCCACGAATGACCTGTTCAGGGAAAACATCCTTCATGAAGTTCTTGAAGAATGGGTGGGTAGTTGAGCCCAAATAAATCACATCATGATTCTCTGCTTCTTCATCGATAACAGAGACTGCATCATCACCAACAATAAACTTGCTTTCTGTTTCCACTCCCGATAAATGAGTGAAAACTCCCTGAAATACCTTGAAGAGAAAGGAGAAATACTGGGTAAGATTTTCTCTTTATGTGTTTGTATTGTTCGATAACAGAGGATAACTGATATCGATTTTTCAACTTTTCCATACAGATTTCTTCATGAAACATCCGGTGTATTTCGGAACACCTGATCATTCAATATCCCGTATTCATCAAAACAAATACGTGATGTCAGGAAAATTGCAAGTGTCACACATGTAACAGTGGATACATAAACAGAAACCATTACTGCAATCTGGTACTTGATTGCCAGGATCGGTGATGCTCCGGCTATCAACTGGCCACTCATCATGCCGGGGAGGTGAACTATTCCTATAGTAGAAATATCTCCTACAGCCGGTTTCAGGGAAGAACGGAGGCCTTTTCTTACATAGGGCATAAGTGCCTCATTCATTCCGGCACCAAAAGAAAGTCTGGATACATAGCGGTTCTCATTCCTTTTCAGGCTGCTGTAGAAATTTCCTACACCAATGATAGTTCCGCCAAGGGAATTACCAAGCAATATACCACCTATGGGTATGAGGTAAGGGGCTTCAAATACATTGGCCAGGTCAATTACAAAGAGGTTCACATACATAAGAATCAGGAACGTACCTCCCAGGAAAGCGCCAAGTGTAGGAATATAAAGGGATTTGAGATCCATTTCCTGACGCTGGACGGACTCAAATGCTGCAAATGAAACCATCAGGAAAAACCACAACAAATTCAATACAGGATTGTTCATATCAAACACAAATGTCAGGAATAGACCGGCAAGGAAAAGCTGTATCGTCATCCTGAAAATAGCTGAAAGGGATTCTTTACCCATATTCAGCCGTACATATCTCATTATCAATAAAGGAATAATGAGCAGAAGAAAACCAAAGAATAAACCTGTGTAGGAAATCTCATCAGGCATTTATTTCACATCCGTCAACAAATATTTCATCCATAGCTACTCTGTCCCATGTGTTGTCGTGGGACACAACAAGAAGTGTCCAGTCTTCATTTTCAAGAAAAAAATCCACAACTTTTTCCTTAAGTTCGGGATCCAGTGCCGATGTAACTTCATCAAGCAGGAAAATCTCCTTGCCCAGTAACACAGAAATTATTATGCATATTCTCTGTTTCTCCCCGCCTGAAAGATCCTCAAACTTCTTGTACACAATGGACCTGTCCAGCCCAAAGTATTCAATCAGGGAATTACGCTTCCTGTGATACTTTCTTCCCCGGTTATGGTCGAAAGAAAATATTTCGTTGATCAAATCCTTAACAATTCCCTCACCGATATCAGTATCCTGTGATACATATGCGATTTCTTTCCTGATGTCCCATATGTTAGAGGCCGAAACTTTCCTCCCCCTGTAAAAAATCTCCCCACCGTCGACATGTAAAATTCCCAAAATTATTTTGAGAAGAGTTGATTTACCGCTTCCTGACCGCCCTTTAAGTATCAATTTATCACCCTGATTGACAATCAGATTAAATTTAGAAAAAAGACGAGAACCATGAAAATCAACACATATATCCTTATAACGTATCAGTTCTGAACTCATTTATAAGCACCTCGCTCAAAAATCCTCCTTTCAGTAACACTTAAATCATAAATTGGAAACTTAATCATTCAATACAACATACCTATTACTTCTGCCATACATTTTGTTTTTTGTAAATTCGAACAATTAAATCCACTTTATTTGTTTTAATAATTAGATCATTTCAATTAAGAACCTATTATGCGCACATTAAATATGAATCTTGTTGATTATTTTTAACACGAAAGTTGTACTTGATTCTAAAAAAATCCATTATAATAACACCCATATTCCACATCGACAAAATACTATCAATGAAGCTAAAAACAAAAAGATTGAAGGATAACACTGAAGTACTAACCAAACTAAATCTAAAGGAAATAGAGAATAGAATAACTAGAATAGAATAACTTATACAAAGGTCAACCATGCAACAAAAACAGAGAATCATCAATGCACTGGAACGTAAACCAGTAGATAAAATTCCTGCAGGATTGTTCACAACCGCTGCTCCGCTGGAAATTATGGATTCATGTGGTGTTGCCAGACCCGAAGCTGACTTTGATGCTGAAAAGATGGCTGAGCTGGCAATAGCCACCCAGAGTATCCTTGGATTTGAGACTATACGCTACCCCTTTGACTTAACAGTGCTGGCAGAAAGTTTCGGCTGTAAGATTCACAGGGGATCAAAGGACATACCTCCTGCTGTACTCGAAGGACCGGAGATCAACATTGAAGGCATAGAAGTCCCTGAAGATTTGATGCAAAGAGGAAGAATGCCTGCAATTCTTGAAGCCACACATATTATAAAAAGGCAAGTCGGGAATGAAGTTCCACTTATATGTGGTTTTGCCGGTCCTGTGGACCTTGCTGTTAATCTGATGGGCATGAAGCCATTCCTGTTAAAAATACTGAAAGAACCACATAAAATAGAAAGATTAATGGAAGTCACTACCCAGGCATGCATAAAGGCTGCTAATGAAAGCCTGGAAGCAGGAGCAGATGTAATATGTTTCGGAGAAGCAGTTGTTTCCCCCGACATTGTTCCACCGGCTATGTTTAAGTCCGTCATAAAACCATACTATAGACAACTTGTAGATTCTGTTAACGGGAAATGTGTAATCCATGTATGCGGAAAATCTGATCCCGTAATAAAAGATATTGCCGAATGTGGATTTTGTGGTATAAGTGTTGAAGAAAGTGTTGAAGATCTGCAATACGCCATAAAAATGGCACATGAAGGTGGTGCTGCATTGATAGGCAATGTTTCAACTTCCACTACCATATACAATAAAAATGCTGAAGAAGTAAAAGCAGAAGCTTTGAAATGTCTGGAGGCAGGCGTGGACATCCTGGCTCCGGGTTGTGGGATCGCACCACAGTCACCCATAAAGAATATGCAGGCCCTTACACAGGCACGGAATGAATTCTGCGAGGAAAGATAAAAAACGGATCAAGAAGTAACTTACTTTTTCAAAAGGTGTAATAAATGAAAGTAATAATCATTGGCGGATTTCTGGGCAGCGGTAAAACTACTACCCTGCTTAAGCTGGGAAAATATCTCAATGATAAAGGCGAAAAAATCGCTATTATCGTAAATGAGTTAGGTGAAATCGGAGTTGATGGGACAACACTGGATATAGAAGGAGTGGAAACCAGGGAAATCACCAACGGATGTATTTGCTGCACTTTGAAAATCGATATGGAACAGGCGCTTGACTCCCTTGCCGAGGAATATGGACCGAACACGGTAATTATTGAACCTACAGGTGTTGCGTTCCCCCGGCAGATCAAAGAAGAAATTAAATTGATGAAAATTGCAGATATGGAGTTTTCCCCAATAATAAATCTGATAGATGGAAGCCGGTTCGATCTGGAAATTGAGCAGGTTCCAAAATTCATGAAGACCCAGATCGAGGATGCAGATATCCTGGGCATTAACAAGATAGACGTCGCGACAGATGAACAGATCAGTAAAGTCAAAGCGTTATTGCAACACTATAATACTGATGCAAGAATTCTGGAATTTTCTGCAAAGGAAAATGAAGGAAATTTTGAAGAATTAATAGAAACCATAAGTGGAGAAGGAAAACAAAGAGACCATTCTATAAAACAAAATTCTATTGCCGAATCAAATGTATCATCACATGCTATTGAATTTGCAATTGAGACAAATGATCTGGAAATCAAGAAAGGGCACAAACTGGCAAATGAAATTGTTGATTCCATACATAGCCAGTTCATTCAATTGAATCCGGATTTTATAGGCCATATAAAGATGTCCATGGACCTACCGAAAACTTTCCTGAAAATCAGCCTCACATCCTCTACAAACAAACCTGAAATAGAAATTTTTGAGAGGGAAAATGTTGCAAACCAAAAAGTTAGAGCATTGGCAGCTGTGACAAATATCAGACAGGATGATGTAGTCAAAATACTGGAAAACACTATTGAGGAAATGTTTGCGGAAACAGGAATTGATCTTCAGAGACTTCAGCAACATACAGACACAAAAAATATCATTAACCTGTGTGATATTTCTATATAAACAGAACCGGGGGTCTAATAATAACTGATAACAAATCGGAGCAAAATCAGAGAGTGATGCCTATATGGGTATCTGCAGGATCTATTGCGGGTGCACTCTACGGCAACCTGTTACTTGGACCGTCTATAGGAAGCGTGGGGCTTGGCACTATAATGGGTATAGCAATAGGGTCACTTGGTGGTGTTTCTTTCGGATTATCACAGATACGAAAGCAGGAAGGAGATGATAAATATGCCTTTGAAGGTGAAGAAAATCTCATGAAGATCATGGGAGCGGTCGCTATCATCCTTTTTGTAATTACTCTTGCTATGTTGTTCTGACCAGAAGAATGCCGATAAGGGTGATCGACATTCTTCAAATGAGCCATGCAGCCTGTTATGCTATGCGAGAAACTTATATATCATTTGCAAACATATAAACATGTTAACAATTGTGAAATTGCAGATATGATAGATATTCAGGGGAAAAGAAATGACAAAAATAGAAGTAGATACAAGGGGAGAGACCTGCCCGGTACCGCTAGTTGAATGCAGGAAGGCACTGAGAAAAGCTACACCGGGAGACGAAGTCATAGTCACCGGCACACATCCAGCTTCAAAGAAGGAGATACCAATGGCCTGTGAATCCATGGGGCTTGAAATTATAGGTATCGATGAAGAAGCTGATGAGTGGAAAATCAGAATTAAGCGTTAAAAGGGTTGGTTTCTGTGAGCAATAAAACCGTCATAATAGTCCATAGCGGAGACATGGACAAACTGTACAGTGCACTCATTATTGCAAATGGTTCACTGTCGATGGGAATGGAAGTTTCCCTGTATTTTACTTTCTGGGGCCTTGAGCGGTTGAAAAAAGGAGGACTCGAAAAGGGTCCCTTCTCCAAAATGAATTTCCTGGGGCTTGGAAAATGGATGGTCAAAAGCAGGATGAAAAAGGCCAATGTAGCTCCTCTTGAAAAAATGATGACCGATTTCAAGGAACTGGGGGGTAAAATAATTGCCTGTGAAATGACCATGGAAATTATGGGAATCAAACAAGAACAGCTACGTACCGAATGGATTGATGAATATGGTGCTGTGGGCACCTATGTCCATGAAGCAAAAGATGCAGAGATTACATTGTTTATCTGAGGAATTGTATGGAAGACAAAACTGCTTATTTTGATAATTCCGCAAGCACACGGTTGGATGAAAGAGTGTTTGAGGCAATGAAGCCGTATTATTTTGATACTTATGCAGTGGCAACATCAGAGTTTGCCTATTCGATGGGTATTGATGCAAAGGAGGCGCTTGAAGAAGCAAGGTCCACAATTGCAGATTCATTAAATGCTTCGCCGGGAGAAATTGTTTTCACATCCGGAAGCACCGAATCAAGCAATATGGCAATAAAGGGAGTAACATCTGCGCTCAAAAAGAAGGGGAAACACCTTATTGTCTCAAAAATCGAGGATTTCCCCGTCCTGAACACCGCAAAAGCACTGGAAAAACAGGGTTTTGAAGTCGATTTCATTGAAGTGGATGACACTGGTCGGCTAAATACAGAACAACTTGCCGAGACGATCACAGACGAAACTGTTCTCGTCTCGATACAGCATGCCAATCAGGAAATAGGTACGCTGCAGGATCTGGAAAGCATTTCAAACATATGCAGGGAGAAAGGAGTACTTCTGCATACAGATGCCACCCATAGTTTCACACGCGTTCCAATAGATGTACAAAAAATTCCTGTGGACCTGATAACGGTTGCATCACATACCATACATGGACCCCGTGGTGTTGGAGGGCTCTATATACGCAAAGACACACCTATCAATAAATGGATGGACGGTGGATTCCAGGAATTCAACCTCAGGGCGGGCCTTGAAAATATACCGGGGGCCGTAGGATTTGCAAAAGCAGTAGAACTTGTGACAGAAGAGGAAAACAGGCAGATCAAAGCACTTAGAGACCATCTTATAGAGAGAATATCCAGTGAAATTACGGATGTAATATTAAACGGAAGTAAGGAACACAGGAGTCCACATAATGCCAACATAACGCTCCATTATGTAGAAGGTGAATCACTTACTCTACATCTGGATATGCGTGGATTTGCGGTCAGCACTGGTTCTGCGTGCTTTAGCCGCTCCCTTGAAGCAAGTCACGTTATACTGGGCATAGGGGGAGACCATGAAAGGGCCCATGGGTCATTGCGCTTTACCTTCAGTCGTTACAATACCCTTGAGGAAACCGATGCCATGGTGGATGCGATAAAGGAAATCGTTGCTCAATTAAGAGAAATTAGTCCATTGTACGAGAAAAAGTGAGGTGTTTAATGTGAAATTCCCTTACAGTGAAAAAGTTCTTGATCACTTTAAAAACCCCCGGAATGTGGGTAAAATAGAAAACCCGGATGGCAAGGGGCTGGAAGGAAGTCCGGCATGTGGTGACATGGTGGCAGTATACCTGAATGTCAATTCCGAAACCTTGGTGATAGAGGATATAAAATTTGAATCCTATGGATGTGCATCCAATATCGCTACAGCTTCCATAATTACCGAAATGGCCAAGGGAAAGACCCTGGAAGAAGCCAAAAATATCTCATGGAAGCAAGCCACCGAAGAACTAGGGGGGCTGCCCACAGTAAAAGCACACTGTTCAGTACTGGCTGTGGAAGGTTTGAGGGCGGCAATTAGGGATTATGAAGAAAAGCATGGCCTTGTGAGTGAGAAAGAAACTACTACTGAAGAAGTCGTCAGAAGGCGCCTGAAACATGTCATGAATCCCATGGCGGGGCTGGATATAGTCAGGACGGAACTTGTGACAAAGATAGAGATAAATGAGGGTTCTGTGAGAATACTTATAGACCTTCCTTCAGATCACCAGTTCGCATCGGCTATTAAAGAGGATATTCTGGAGAAAGTAGAGTCACTCTGGGATATCGAAGAAGTGAAGGTCGTTTTCACAGAATAATTACAGAAGAGGAGGAATATAGTATTACAATAGATATTCTGGGAATCTGCGCAAGTCCCAGGAAGGCAGGCAATACTGACGTATTGCTGGATGAGGTAATGGAAGGCGCAAAAAGTAACGGTGCTACAGTCGGGATAGTACATCTGCGGGATTACAGTATCGAGTCTTGCGTGGGATGTGAGCAGTGCAGACAGGATAATACCTGCACCCGATTCTATGACGGCATGAGCCTGCTGTATCCGAAAATAGAAGAAGCAAAGGGCATGGTGCTTGGTTCCCCTACCTACAATTACAACGTTACCTCCCTTATGAAAACCTTCATAGATCGCCTCTATCCTTACTACAATTTCACAGATGACAGACCACGTGAGTATTCCAGCCGGCTGGCAGGACAGGGAAGACGTGCCTGCGTTTTCACCATTGGAGAGCAATCTATCATTGAAGATATCGGGTTCAGCCTGGAAGCCATGAGTTATCCCCTGGAAGCCCTGGGATACACAGTGGATAAGGCGATGCCTGTGCTTAACCAATTTGACAGGGGAATTATCAAAAAGGATGAAGCAGCGCTTAAAAAGGCTTTCGAAATGGGCGAGGAACTTGCCGGGAAATTAAAGTGAAGGATTGTCTGTTGGATTAATAACTAAAATACAGATTTGTTATTGAAGAATCACAGGCACAATTGATCGGTACTGTTTGATATAGAATCTACATAATCTATGCAGGTAACACTTATTGCCACATCAGCTCCTCTACATTTCATGAAAGAAAGCAACGAAAATGTCAAAGTACTTTTCATTTGTGTGCACAACAGTGCAAGAAGCCAGATAGCAGAAGAATACCTGAAAAGACTTGGAGAAGGCAAGTTCGAAGCTGAGAGTGCGGGTTTTGAACCCGAACAGATTAATTCACTCGTCCTTGAAGTAATGAAGGAAGATGGATTCGACCTCACAAAGAAAAAGACCCAGGATGCATGGGACCTTTTCCGGGCAGGTAAATTTTTCCATTTCGTAATCACTGTTTGCGACAGAGAGCACGAGAAGAGATGTCCTATATACCCAAAACCCTTTGCAAAATTATACTGGCCATTCCCGGAACCTGAAAA
This sequence comes from Methanohalophilus sp. DAL1, assembly GCF_001683555.1. Classification (NCBI taxonomy): domain Archaea; kingdom Methanobacteriati; phylum Methanobacteriota; class Methanomicrobia; order Methanosarcinales; family Methanosarcinaceae; genus Methanohalophilus; species Methanohalophilus sp. DAL1. The sequence continues at coordinate 17,018 of NZ_MAFX01000006.1, forward strand.
TTTCACAGGCACACATGAAGAAAAGCTGGAACAAATGAGGAATTTGAGAGATACAATAAAAAAGAGAGTAGCACAAATTCGTAGAAGAAACAAGTGGCTTTTCACACGGATCAAAATAATTCAACCCTGGAATACTTTTTAGGTGGAGGGCATAAATCACCCCACATAATGCTTTTTTTGTTTCTTATTCAGATAAGGATAAACTATATAAGAAACCTTCATCACAGCAATAGCAATAATCATCTTAATAAAAATACACCACTGAGTGTATCGTCTTTATTTTACAATTATTGAGGAGAAAAAAATGGTATCAAAAGAAGTACCTTTTACTAAAGAAAAAGTACAGGAGATCGCGGAAATATATCCTACTCCTTTCCATCTCTATGATGAGAAAGGCATACTGAAAAATGTGGAAAAACTTAAAGAAGCCTTCGGGATTCTGGAAGGTTTTCAGGAATACTACGCTGTAAAAGCCCTCCCCAATCCATATATACTCAAAATCCTGAAAAACCAGGGATTTGGTGCCGATTGCAGTTCCCTTCCCGAACTTGTACTTGCTGAAAAAGCGGGTATTGTTGGTGGAAATATTATGTTCAGCTCCAACGATACACCAGCAGAAGAATTCGTCAAGGCAAAAGAACTGGGCGCTATAATCAATCTTGACGACATAAGTCATATCGATTACCTTGAAAAACATGCAGGCCTGCCTGAAATGATATGTTTCCGTTATAATCCCGGTGCATTAAAAAAAGGTAACAAGTTCATAGGCAATCCTGAAGATGCAAAATACGGTTTTACCCGGGAACAGCTCTTTGAAGGATATAAAAAACTGGCCGATAAAGGGGTCAAGAGATTCGGTATCCACACAATGGTAGCATCCAATGAACTGGACCCTACCTATTTCATAGAAACTGCCAGGATTCTCTTTGAAGTTATCGCCGATATTTCAAAGGAACTCGGTATCAAATTCGAATTCGCGAATCTGGGAGGCGGTATAGGAATACCCTACGAGCCAGACCAGGAGCCAGTCCCCTATGATGTTATAGCAAAGGGTGTTAAGGAAGAATATGATAAAATAATTTCCGCAAACGGCCTTGACCCCCTCAAGATCTACCTTGAATGCGGGAGAGTAATCACCGGACCCTATGGATACCTTATCAGTAAAGTACGCCATCTCAAGCATACCTACAAGGATTTTGTAGGAATGGATGCCACAATGGCAAACCTTATGAGGCCGGGCGTTTACGGCGCTTACCACCATATAACTGTACCTGGCAAGGAAAACCAGCCTCATGACCATACATATGATGTGACAGGCTCTCTTTGCGAAAACAATGACAAATTCGCCATAGACAGGAAACTGCCTGAAATCGAAATTGGTGACATCCTGGCAATGCATGATGCCGGAGCACACGGCCATGCAATGGGATTCAATTATAATGGAAAATTACGCTCTGCTGAAATTTTGCTCAGGGAAGATGGCAGTGCTGTACAAATCAGAAGAGCAGAAACTATGGAAGACTATTTTGCCACACTGGATTTTGAAGGTCTCGAGAATTTTAAATGAAATGACCTGAAAAAAATATAATCGGGTATAAACCCGATTATTTATTATACCACCGTAAAGGCAGCTCATATCCCAGATTGGGATCGTATTCCTTTGGCAGGAAGAATTTCGTTCCCCTGTTGTCCAGAGCCTCTTCAAAACCCGGATCTATGGAATCAAGTTTCAATTTGGTTGTCTTTGCCTCTGAAGATTTACCTATCCTATAAAGGGCAAACCGCTTATTATAAAGTACAGAAGGATTGTTCGGATCAATCGAAAGGGCTTGATCATAGCATTCGATTGCCTCATCGACATTACCCATCATGTTATTGGCAAATCCTTTGTTGTACCATGCAGTAATGCAATTGGGTTTCACCTCAAGTAGGCGGTCATAATATATTATTGACCCTGCATAGCTACTCAACAGGTACTTGATAGTAGCCTTGTGATAGAGAGCGTCAGCGTTGTTGGGCTGGAGTGCTAGAATCTGGTCGTATACAATATCGGCTTTATTGTACTCTCCAAGAAGGTATAGATTAAACCCTTTATGCTCCATTGCAGTAGCATGCTGTGGATTAACGGCAAGTAACTGTTCATAGCATTCGATTGCTTTCTGGTATTGCCCGATATTTTCAAAAGCCAGCCCCTTATTGAACAATGCATCCTGATTTTTGGGGTCAGAATCCAGAATTTTATCATAAACAACTATTGCATCACTGAAACGGCCCATCTTTTCAAGGTTGTCAGATTTGAGGTACAGAGCATCCTGATTTGAAGGCTGATTATTAATGACAGTATCGATTGCATTCAGGGATACATCATACATCCTTGCCTTGTGTGCGGATTGAGCCAGCAGATACCATGCATTCATGTCTTTTGGCTCCAAACTGAGATATTTCTGGTAAGCATTGGCTGCATTCCTGAAACTTCCAAGTTTGTCGTATATCAATCCCCTGTTATACAGAGCATCACCATTATCCGGGTCATTCTCTACTACTCTTCCATAAGCATACAGGGCAGTCTGGAGGTCACCTGCCTTTTGTGATACTATTGCGTATTTATGCCACAATTTCACAGAATCGGAATTAACTGAAAGAGCCTGTTTAAACGCATCTGAAGAATCGTCCCATTGATTGTATTTTTTGAAAAGATCCCCTTTACCTTCCCAGGCAGCTGCATAATCAGGTTCTATCATTGTAGCCATTTCAAATGAAGAGAGGGATTTATTCGTATTATTTACGGCTGACATTGTCATGGCGCGTGAATACCATAGGTATTCGGGAGCTGGCAGCTCACCATCTTCAATAGACGCAAGGGAGTTGACAGACACATCTGTCCCACTTCCCATGAAAGTCAGATCAAATCCGTTACTTTTAAGGAAATCAAGGAACGGGGAATTGCCTGTATAATGAAAATTATTCCTATGATCAGATTCTTTTTGATTGGATTGCGATAGCTTACTCTGATCAGTCCTTAGTTGATAACTGGCTGCTGAGTGACCAGGATTCAGTTCAAGGACTTTTTCATAAGAAGTGATAGCTTCATCATACCTTCCAAGTTCATCCAGAACGGCCCCTCTCTCATACCACACCTGTGCTGAGGATGGCTCAAGTTCACAGACTTTATCATAAGCCTCTAAAGATTGCTCATATTTACCCAGTATTTTCAGGTCAACAGCCATCTCATACCAGGCAAGGGTATAGTTCCCATCCCTTTCTGTGGCCTCCTCATAGCTCTTAACTGCTTTTCCATACTCGCCTATCCTGTCTAACAATACCGCCTGTTCATACCATACAGCAGGAGCATCCGGCTCAATGCCAAGGGCTTCTCCATAGCTATCGATAGCTTCTGAAAAATCACCATAGTTTTTAAGAATAGTAGCTTTTCGGTACCATACGACGGCATGAGGTTCTGTTTCAAGTACGTCATTGTAGCATTCAAGTGCATCCTCATATTTTTCCAGCCTGTAGAATGCTTCACCTTTATTGAACAGTATCTGGGCAGACTCTGAATCAAACTGGGGTGTTTCATAGAAAACCTCATGGGAATCGGTTTCAATCATAATTGAGGGAGCCTCTGAAACACGTCCGATACCACGTGCATGATCCGGATTTAATTTAAGGGCCTGGTCATAACATTCAATCGACTCCTCATACCTTCCAAGTTCATCCAGTAATTGCCCCTTCAGGTTCCATAGTGTTTTATTTTCCGGATCGTATTCCAGTGCCTGATTGTAACAGGTTAGTGCATAATTATTCTGACCCAGTTCTTCAAGACTGCGGGCTTTGTATCTCCATGAATCCACATTGTATGGTTGTATTTCAAGCACCCTGTCATAATATTCAATGGCTAGGTTGTAATCATCCATTTTTTCTGCAACAAGACCATACTTCAATAATAATTCAGAATTATTTGGATCCCTTAGGAGGGCTTTATCATAATTATCCTGTGCTTTCTGATACTCTCCCATGGCTTCATAGCATTCCCCCAGCTGTGTCCAGGAATCTGTTTTGGAGGGATTGATACGCAAAGCAGCCTGGAAATGTTCGATTGCATCCTCGTACTTGCCTTCATTTTTGTAATACAGACCTTTGTTATAGAGGTCCTCAGAATGATATCCATAAGCACTTAATGCTGCATCCTGATATGTAAGCGAATCATTATAATTACCCTCTAAATGGCTTATTTTTCCTTTAAGGAATAGAATTGGCAACACTTCCAGATCGGGATTATTGACCATTTCAGTTATATTTTGATCAGCGTCCTTCAGGTTCAAAAGAGCTTTTTCATAGTACTGTGTGGCTTCATTCTCACGAGCCAGATTTTCGAGACTCAGGCCAGCTATATAAAGGGCATAAGTAGAATTGGGATTGGAATCTAGAACCCTTTTGGAAACTTCCAGAGATTGATCATAGTTTCCTGATAAATAAAAAGATGAAATGTTCTCATATGTGTCACTATAAAGGTACTGAGAATCATTTGTCTGTGTAATATTTACTTCCTGTGTAATATTTACTTCATCCGAATAAAGGGATATACCATCATTCAAATTGTCAACAGCAACAGCTGGATGACATAGAGTAATTGCCAAAAATAAGACTAAAGTAAACATTGATAAAATGTTTTTGAACCCCATCACCATTTAAACCTATCACCACGGTCCATTAAATCAATTAATATAATACAATGCTTACTAAAATTTAAAATTATTGTTTGGATATAAAATCACCACAGGACAATAAAAAAAGACATAAAGATTTAATCAAAGGGGTTTGGCAGTCCACATTCTTATTTGTCTATAATCAATGTTAGCACCTATTGATTTTGCTTTTTGCTATTTGGCACATTGTAAACCTTCATGTTAGCATATCAGAATTGAATCTATTCTAGCCTGGCCTTTTTGAGTCCAGTAATGGCAGCATTCACATATCTGATAATCATTGTTTTCCCTGAGATCTGTTCCGCAAACCGGGCAATTTTTTAAGAGATAGTCATATCGGTTCATTGTACCACTCCTTAATGGTCCTAAGGCAGGAACATTAATATATAGTTTTGGAATGTAAACTATAAAAATAGTGAACTAATATATAGTTGGTATGCATGATTTCTGGTTACACCTGGAATCTGAATCGTCTCATTCAAATCTTCAAAAATTAATTTTACCATTTGTGCACAAATACATATATAAAAACAAATTAAACTAAAAGATGACTTTTATAAATAATCAGTGCTTTATTAAACAAAAAATCTCTGATTTTCATGACAGGCTGGCCAAAATGCTTTACCGGAGAAGATATAGGGAAAAACTATACCCTCTATTTAATAACTATCGCATTAGTTTCCATGCTCATATTTCCATTCTTAAGCAGGGAAATCTTACTCCTGATTTTTGCAGGTGCGGGTGTATATGGCTACATAACCAGTAGCAATCGGAATATAACCAATCTTATTGTCTCAGTAGTTTTGCTACTTTTGATAAGTATTACTGCGAATCACTATTCCTATTCCCTACCAAAATACATAATTATATCAGCAATCCAGATCTCCACCATTGGCTTCACAAGTGCAGCCATAGTGCGCCGGGGCACCAAAAAGGACTCACAAGAAAATACTACCAATCTCCCATCAAGCCTTGCTTTATTAATAGCAGGGGCCGCTTCTGCCTTTATAGCAGGTTCATGGTATGCATACTGGACAGCCGCTGTATCATACGAACTTATATTTTTCATAGCAGTAATCGGAGCAATTACAGCAGCTCTATTTGAATCCATACCATCCTCCGTAGATAGGCTTTTTTCAATGACCCTGGGTTCGGCAATGGCAATGTGGATTCTTGCATCCTTTGGTTACACAGTTGCTCCTTTCCATTTATTGATTGCATTCATTTTTGCACTCTTTTTGGGGTATCTGGCATATCGCACCAATATAGCCGATATTTCCGCAGTGTTGAGTGCTACACTTATGGGAGTTTTGATAATTGTTTTTAGTAACATCCTCTGGTTTGTTTTGCTACTTACCTTTTTCATACTCGGAGGAGTATTCACCAAATACAAATACAACTATAAGCTCGATCTGGGTATCGCACAGGAAAAGGGAGGAGTAAGGACTTATGAAAATGTATTCAGCAACAGTACTGCTGCCCTTGTGCTTGCCATTGCATGTGGCATATATCCCCAACATAGCAATCTAATAACATATGCTTTTCTGGGAACCGTAGCAACAGCTGCAGGGGACACCCTTGCAAGTGAAATCGGAACAACTGCACGCCAGTCACCCAGGATGATAACAAACTTAAAACCTACAAAAACCGGTACTGACGGGGCTGTAACTTCCCTTGGAGAACTTGCAGCCTTTGGGGGAGCACTGGCAATAGGAATACTCGGAGCAGCCTTTGGGTTTGTGGAGCAGATAATTCCTGCCATACTTATTACATGTGCAGGCGGATGGGGAGGTACAAATATCGATAGTTTACTTGGTGCTACATTCCAGAAAAATGGTTACCTGTCCAATAGTGGAGTCAATTTTGTAGCAACTGCCATAGGTGCCCTCATATCCGGTATACTGTATATTCTTGTCCTGTAATGACAAAAAAGATATACTTACCGCAACTATATCTAATACATGAAAGTAGAGGGGATTGCCCGGGAAACACTGAAATTTATATTGAAAAGTAGTGAATCAACATATCCCCGGGAATTTGTGGGTTTACTGGAAACAGAAAAAGGCATAATAAGCAATGTGATGATTCTGCCTGGAACAGAGAGCAGTGAAATGAATGCAGTAATCAAATTATTCATGATGCCAAATGTACAATCCGTAGGTTCGGTGCACAGCCATCCGGGACCCAGTTATCGGCCCTCAAATGCCGACCTTATAATGTTTGGTAAGACCGGGGACTGGCATATAATTGTTGCCGAGCCTTTCGATGAGAACAGCTGGCAATGCTATAACAGGAAAGGGTATCCTGTAGACCTGCCGGTTCTTGATGTAGAATTGGACCAGCCGGAACTGCCCTAACAAAAAAAATATGAAACGAAATCGAACTCTTTAAAGGGTTGATAAATATGGAACCTGAAGACTATGTGATAAAAGAAGGACCAACACCACATGAAAACGCTAAATTTGGAGCCGGCCTTGTAATATTGATTCTATATATTATTGTGCTTGGAAGATGGCTGGGAGTATTTTAATCCCCTTACTTATTTTTCCTGCAGGACCGAATATGCAACTCCTCCAAGCCAATAGCCGATCATTCCAAAAAGAAAAGCTGCAGGTATTAATACAAGAGACTCATAGCCCAAGTCCAATATCCATTCAAAAGCCATTATTACAAACAGGATTACAAAAAGAACATATCCTGCATACTTAGCACTTTTTTTACCCCGATACATTTGGATCACTTTAAATCATCTGGCAGGCAGATTTTCCAAACCCACATCTGGACATCATAGAGTCTATTTGCTCTTCAGAAGAAAAATTATCATATGCCTTATTCGCCTCCTCCACACTGGAATAGAGGCGTGCAAAGATACAATCCCAGTACTCATCATCACTTTTTACAATTGCATGATATTGATTTGTTTCAGCAGGTGCCCATATCAGCACCTGACCACCGGTTCCCTCCTGGGACTGGACTTCAATCTTCAACCTTCCAAGAGCCTTTATTTCATGATTAATATTATTATTATTATTATTATTATTTTCTGCCATAGCGTTCCAATATAATTCCATCATTTTTAACCTATTGGGTCACCGGAAATACTTTGTACTTAAGAATTAATAAACAATATTCGACAGGTACTTAAAGAAGATAAATTAAAGAGGAAATGTAAAAGAAATAATGGGGGTAATTATTCCTATGCAGGACAAAAATCAAGAGTATGAAAATCCCATAATAGTTTTCCTATGGAATGCAGAAAAGGACTGGCCGGTTGAATTTGTATCCGATAACATACAACAATTTGGGTACAATGCCGATGATTTTATATCGGGAGGAAAGACCTATGCACAAATAATCCATCCACACGATATCGATGAAGTCAGAGAAAACATACACCGCATCTGTAAGAAAGGCATTAAAGAATACACCCATCGATACAGGATACTAACTGCTGATGATGAGGAAAGATGGGTTCTGGAAAAGACCCTTGTGGAAAGAGACATCGAGGATGAACCATGCCATTTCCAGGGTTTTGTAATGGATATCACTGGCCAGATGGATTCTGAAGAGATGAGTGTGGATATGATATCTACAAAAAGTCCTGTTGTAGCATTTGTCTGGAAAGTAGAAAAGGGGTGGCCTGTAGAATACGTCTCAGATGAAATTGAAAAGTATGGCTACACGACCGAAGAATTCCTGTCAGGTAATCTTAATTACGGGGATATTATCCACAAAGACGATCTAAAGAGAGTAGAGGACGAACTGAGCAGGAGATGCCGGGAAGGATACAATGATTTCTATCAGGAATATCGGATATGCACAAAAGAAGGCCAGATACGCAAAGTTGCTGAAAGGACCCTTATAATTCGTGATGAAGATGGAAACCCTTCAAAATACCAGGGAATCATTGAAGACCTCTGATTCCCGATAAATTATATATAAAATAATATTATATTTTAATAGTAAGTATGCGTGCCTACGTCAACAGAAAAGGTTTGAGAGACTATATAATATACACACTGGCCTTGCTACCCATAGCCATGTTGTGTTACAAGCAACAGCTAACTCTTGGACCAATTTCATCATACCCTCTCTTTTTAATCTTATTCCTGATGCCAATTGCGTCAAATATAGAAATACCGCTAACCAAAATCAGAACTCGCAAAAACCAGCATATGCATAGGGACGCCCTCCTTCTGGAGGAAACGTACGGCGTGCCCGTGATAAAAGAACTTGCAACAGGCACAAACCTGATCTATGACACAAAAATCACACTTAATGTAGGCGGATTTATAATTCCCATGTTAACAATTCTGTATCTGCTTTTCAGTAAAATGGATTTTGTCGCTTTGGAAATAATGCTCATAGTGCTGGTTGTCGTTGCATTACTGGCTGATTTTGTTGACGGGGTCGGAATAGTGATACCTTCATATGTAGGAATATTTACAATTCCACTGGCATTGATATTAGCCCCTCAGAATGCAGCTACTATCATATTCATCGCCGGGACAGGCGGAATCATAGCAGGTTCTGTGGCATCCTTGATGGCCTTGAAAAGAGAGGAAAAGGGAAGCGCTTATATCGATATAGGCGGAGCAGCCTGCTTTCAGGCAATATATGTAACCATTTTACTGGCCGCATTAATATCCGGGTTCATTCCTTGAATAAGGACTACTATTACCTTGATTTCCAATTTTATTTTGCAGAACTTTTGATGTTTGGATGGAACGATATTTTTCAATCCCTTTCTCACCGAACCTGAATGATTGAGGCGTGGGATCTATTTTTGTAGCCCTCATTTTTTGTATGGCCATAACAGGAGTTAAGGTGGTATCAATATCATTTAATTGCATGGAATCAAGAAATATGATACCATCACCCAGAAAATCATATTCATCAAAATCTTTGGTATCAATACCATGCTTTTTTTCAGTTATTAAAAATGAAGTTATACCCCTATTTTTAATCGTCCTGTGTAACGAACGCCAGCCTCCGGAATTGCGGAAATTTTCAGGATTGCTAAAAACATTAAGGGAATCAAACACTATCCTGCAGGGCTTATACGTCTCAATAATCTCTGTGATCTCTTCAAAGGTCAGCATCGACATCCCAAAAACTTCCAGGTAGCCATCATCGATGTATTTTGCAACATCCCAGCCAAATCTCATAAATTGTTGCACTAGCTGTGGAAGACGTTCTTCAAAGGAAAAAAGGACACATTTCTCTCCTTTAGTTACACCCTCCATAAGATATTGCATGCAAAGAGTGGTCTTTCCCGTTCCAGGAGGACCTGTAATAATCACTGAGAAGCCTTCCGGTATACCTCCTTCCAGCATATCATCCAGCCCAACAATACCGGTACTTATCCGTTTTATTGAACATTGCAAATTACCGGCATCCATTTTTGACCTGAAGCGCCCCTTGTCAAGCGAGAGTAAAGCTTTCTCGAGTACAAGGTTTTTAGCACCAAGTTCTTTTTCATACCTATCAAGAACTTTAATGGCATCCGAACTGAGTGTCGTATGAACCGGGTATTTGTTACGTACCATGCTTTAAGAATATAGTCCATAGTGCATATATAATTTTGCGCACCATGGACATAAAAAAAGAAAGTATGTACATCAATCGTCGTCTTTAACAGAACCGGCACCCGGAAGGAAATTACCTCTTCCTCGCCTCCCCACAATATCACCATCCCAGATAATCTCCCCGCGGGAAATGGTATATTCGGGGAATATGCCTTCCATCCCTTCATACGGAGTCCATCCTGCCTTACTGTGCAACATATCTGAATTAATAGATTTCACATTTCTTGGATCCATGACTATTAGATCAGCATCATAGCCTTCAGCAAAAACACCTTTTCCGTGGTTGTCAAGTCCGAATATTCTTGCCGGATTGCTGCTTGTGACTTCAATGAGACGTTTGAGAGGAAAAAGATTTCTTTTAACTCCCACCATCATAAGGGGCATAAGAGTTTCCACTCCCGGTACACCCGAAGGAGCGCTCTTAATGTCTCCCTCCTTCTCCGACATCCTATGAGGAGCATGATCCGAAGATACAACATCCACAGTACTATCATTTATTCCATTAACAAGCGCTTTCACACTTTGTCGGTTCCTAAGGGGAGGATTCATTTTGCCGAAAGTACCAAGCCTATCCCAATCACGGTCTGAAAGGAAAAGGTGATGGGGAGCTACCTCAAAGCTTAAATGACGCGAAGCTTTTTCTTTTTCAAGAATGTATTTTTCCCTTTTTAGCTGACCAAAAGCTTCCAGGGTACTGATGTGGCAAAAATGAGTATTTACGGAGGTTAAACCAGATAACTCGAGCGCTTTCTTAACTGCCATTGCCTCACATTGATTGGAGCGAATCCGGGAATGGGATAGGGGAGTGAAGTCTTTCTTGAGTAAGATTTCATTATCGCATTTGATATTTTCATCCTCAGCATGGATACAGGCCAATGCTCCAAGTTGCTGGATTGTTTCAAGAGCCTCTTTTAGCAAATCTGAATCCAATCCCAGATCGGCAGTTGATTCTGCCATGAAAATCTCCCCAAAAGCCGTAATACCCAGCCCCCAGAGACTTTCCAGCTTTTCAATGTTCTTTCCTACACCACCATTAATTCCAAAATCAATGATGGATTTACGATTTGCCAGTTTGAGCTTTTCCCTGAAAGATTTTCTGTCAATAACCGGCGGCAATGTGTTGGGGTGTTCCACAACTGCCCCAATACCACCTGCAGCAGCCGCACAGCTTCCTGAATACCAATCTTCTTTGTGAGTCATACCGGGCTCCCGGAAATGCACATGTACATCGATGCCTGCTGGAATAGTAAGTCCCCCGTGTGCATCAATATGTCTGTCCGCATCCTCGTCCTTCAGATTTTTGGCAATTTTTTTTATTTTACCTTCATTTATAAGCACTTCGCCGGGTTGCAACTGATTCTTATAAAAAACTTTAGTGTTCTTAATTAATATATCATTCATACTCTTCCCTTCGACTAGTTATAGGTAGGTATGCATATTATTTTTCCCATTTTACATCTTCCGACCGGATGGAAATAATGATTTAAATTTTATATATAGATATTTGGGATAAAGTATATATTAATGGAATTCATTACTTATTTTAGAGGAGGAAGTGATAGACAATATGAAATGCATTGAGAAAAATGAAAGGGAACTTATATCCCAAAAAGGTAAACCGAACATTTCTCATACAATATATAGGGGAAGAATTAACGGAAACCTTGACAATGAAGAAATGGACCTTTACAGATTCCTCATAGGTGGAATCGAAGGAAAATGAGTGCAAAAACAATGTCTAATGTTGTGCCAGGCAATATACGATGTTATTTTTGCAGTTCATATCTTGAGAACAGGCGCCTGGGAAATATGGCCATATACTTTTGCAACACTTGCAATCATATAGTACCAAAAAAGATTGAACAATACTAAATGTTCAATTACTTTTTTAGATTTTATATGTGAAGAGTAATTCAATATGCTCACAGCATGGAATATATACACATATATAGAATATATTAACAAATATCTATAAATGGCTAGTTCACTTATTTTAAAAAGAAACTTTTCTTACATTAGAGGATTAATATGATAAAATCACACAAGCCATTAATAATTATACTTATTTTATTGTTGGCATTGTTTGCTGCAGGATGTCTTAATGAAAGTGATAACACACAAGACGAGAAGACAAATGAAACAGTAACAGAACATACTAAAGTCGAAAAGATCAACATAGAAGGATCCACAACTGTCTTCCCTCTTGCACAGGCAGCTGCTGAAATATATATGGAAAATCATCCTGAGAAGTCAATAAATGTTATTAGTGGGGGATCAACCACGGGCATAAAAGCCCTGACCGAGGGTGAAGTAGATATTGCAATGGCATCCAGGAAAATGAAATATTCCGAAAAAAAAGCAGCAGAAGAAAATGGAATTGAACCTGTTGAACACGTAATTGCATGGGACGGACTCACAGTAGTTGTAAACCCGGAGAACCCTGTAGATCAGCTGACCTATGAGCAAATAAAAGGGATCTACGATGGGTCCATAAGCAACTGGGCAGAGGTAGGCGGAGAAGACCAGAAAATAATAATACAGAACCGTGACCCCAGTTCCGGAACATATGGCTATTTCAAAGACGAAATATTAGGAGATGATAAATTCCGCCCGGATTTAGTATCCCGGGATTCAAACGGAGCCATTGTCCAGGCAGTCACCCAGGAAGATGCAGCAATTGGATACATAGGTTTTGCATATCTGGATGATAGTGTGAAGGCTGTAGATATAGATTCAGGGAATGGAATGGTTGAGCCTACTTCCGAAAATATCCTTTCAGGCAAATATCCACTTGCCAGACCCCTGCACTTCTACACAGACGGACAGCCTACCGGCCTTGCTGCAGACTTCATAGGATTTATCCTGAGCGAAGAAGGTACAATAATTATAAATGATGTGGGGTACTTCCCCGCCTAAAAAGGCCTGCTCTTAGCCCTCTATTTTTAAGTATCCTGAAATTACATACACAATATATCTATATAGACTATATGTTGAAATATAGTGTAGCATAGAATATTGCGATAAAGACTATAAGTACGGTATCCATTACTTTTTCCGAGGCTTAAGCCTTCAAAAGGAAAAGGATAATGTAACTATGGTAGAAAGGTCAAAGATACTTTCAATAGCACTTACTTTAGTAATGGTACTGGCGTTATTTACCGCCGGCTGTGTCAGCAATGACGAAGAACCAACCGAAAGTTCTGGTGATAAAGATTCAACCGGTGCTGAAGAAATCAATGTAAAAGGTTCAACAACTGTACTCCCCCTCGCACAGGCAGCAGCTGAAACCTACATGGAAAAACACCCTGAGGCTTCCATCAGTATCAGTGGTGGCGGCTCGGGTACAGGTATTGCAGCCCTGATAGATGGCGACGTTGACATCGCAATGGCTTCTAGGAAGATGAAGGATTCAGAAACCGAAGAAGCAGAAGCAAACGGAATTGATCCTGTAGAACACGTAATTGCATGGGACGGACTTACAGTAGTTGTAAACCCGGAAAACCCCGTAGACCAGCTTACCTACGACCAGATTAAGGGAATCTATGACGGTTCCATCAGCAACTGGGCAGATGTAGGTGGCCCTGACAAGGAAATTGTAGTAATTAACCGTGACAGCAGCTCCGGTACATACGGCTACTTCCAGGAAGAAGTACTCGGTGAAGACAACGAATTCCGTGAAGACGCAATCGCACAGAGCTCAAATGGTGCTGTGGTACAGGCAGTTTCACAGAACGATGCAGCAATCGGTTACATCGGTTTTGCTTACCTCAATGAAAACGTAAAAGGTGTCGATGTCGACAAGGGAGACGGGATGGTTGCGCCAACTTCCGAAAATATCCTTGCAGGCGACTATCCACTTGCCAGACCCCTTTATTTCTACACAGATGGACAGCCTACCGGCCTTGCTGCAGACTTCACAGAATATATCCTGAGTGAGGAAGGTACAGAGATCGTCTACGATGTAGGATACTTCCCTGTTGAGTAAATGATTTGAAGCATGAACCCTTAGAGGTGAGCGATGTTTCACAGAAGACTTAAAGAGAAGGGCATTGAGATAGGCCTGTTCTTAGCAGCGGCAACGACTGTCGTTGTCCTTCTCTTCATTTGTATTTTTCTTTTTAGAGATGGATACCTATTATTCGAAACAAGTTCTTTTATTGGTTTCATAACCGGTAGTTCATGGTACACCGCTTCAACCCCACCACGTTTTGGAATACTCCCCCTTTTATTCGGCTCATTTCTGGTCACAGCAGGCGCAATAGCCATAGCTGTACCCCTGGGCCTTGCTGCAGCAATATATATTTCAGAGTTGGCAAGCCCAAAAATCGCTGACTTACTGAAACCATTCATTGAAATCCTTGCAGGCATACCTTCCGTTGTATACGGTTTCTTTGGTCTGGTAGTCCTGGTTCCTCTTATAAAAGATATTTTTGATATACCCACAGGCCAAACAGCCCTTACGGGTTCTATAATGCTTGCAATGATGGCACTACCCACAATAATTTCAATTTCCGAAGACGCTATTAATGCGGTACCACTGGCACTTAAAGAAGGTTCATTAGCTCTGGGGAGTACACAATGGCAGACAATTTATAAAGTAACATTGCCGGCTGCCCTTTCCGGAATATCCGCCGCAGTGATATTGGGAGTAGGCAGAGCAATCGGTGAAACAATGACAGTATTGATGGTAACAGGTAACATGGCCATAATACCTGGATTCCCCGAAGGATTTCTTGATCCTGTCAGGACAATGACAGCAACTATTGCACTTGAAATGGGAGAAGTACCCAAAGGCAGCCCGCATTTCCATGCATTGTTTGCAGTTGGTTCAGTATTGTTTATTACGACTTTTATAATAAATATGGTTGCAGATAGGATAAAGAGAAAATATAAACTCAAGGAGGGGCTCTGATTGGATTCAAGAACTACTGAAAAAATAGCATTTGGTTTCCTCAGAGCATGTATGTGGGTTGTTGTTGCATTTGTAGCAATCCTTATACTCTACATTGTAATACAGGGATACAGCATAATAAGCTGGGAGTTCCTGACTGAGATGCCCAAAAACCGGATGACTGAAGGTGGCATCTATCCCGCTTTGATGGGGACTGCATATCTTGTTGGCATATCTATGGCTGTAGCAATTCCCCTTGGTGTCCTTTCAGCTATCTATTTAAATGAGTATGCAAAGGAAAGCCGTTCGACCTGGATCATTGAAATGGCAATCAACAATCTTGCCGGAACCCCTTCCGTAGTATTCGGATTGTTCGGATTGGCATTGTTTGTCAAATATTTAGCATTTAAACCGTCAATTATCTCGGCATCCCTTACCCTTTCCCTCTTGATATTGCCAGTTGTAATCAGAGCAAGCAAAGAAGCCCTGATAACCGTTCCTCAGGCACACAGGGAAGCTTCTCTTGCCCTTGGCGTAACAAAATGGAAGACCATAAGTAGTATAGTATTACCAGAAGCATTACCCGGAATAGTAACCGGAATTATCCTGAGTATCGGGAGGGTTGCAGGTGAAACAGCCCCCATAATGTTCACAGGTGCAGCTTTCTTCTTACCACGTCTGCCGGAGTCTGTATTTTCACAATTCATGGCTTTGCCCTATCATTTGTTCATACTGGCTACATCCGGTCTCAACCCAATGGAAACCAGGCCCATACAGTACGGAACTGCTCTTGTGTTACTGATATTGGTACTGCTCATAAACAGTATAGCAATTATTATCAGAAAACATTACAGGAAAAAACTTCACAGATAATTATTCGAGGATAAGAGATGAGTGAAATTAATGATTTCGCAGACATAGAGGTTGAGGATCTCAACCTATGGTATGGATCCAATCAAGCTCTCCAGGACATAAATATTAAAATCCCCAGCAAAAGTGTAACCGCCCTTATAGGTCCTTCAGGATGTGGAAAATCCACATTCCTGCGCTGTATAAACAGGATGAATGATCTTATAAAAGTATGTCATATCGAAGGCAGGGTAAAAATCGACAATAAAAACATCTACGATGAAGATGTGGACGTAGTTGAACTCAGAAAGAAGGTTGGTATGGTTTTCCAGAAACCAAACCCATTCCCCATGTCAGTTTTTGATAATATTGCCTACGGTCCAAAAATCCACAAAGTTCCCAAAAAAGATATAAAGGGCATCGTTGATAAAACCCTGCAGGATTCAGCTCTTTACGGAGAAGTATCTGACAGGCTGGATTCATCAGCCCTGGACCTCAGCGGAGGACAGCAGCAGAGACTCTGCATTGCAAGGACCATGGCCGTAGAACCGGAAATCATACTTTTTGATGAGCCATGCAGTGCCCTTGATCCCATATCTACAAATAAGATAGAAGACCTGATTCTTGAATTAAAAAAGGATTACACAATTGTAATTGTTACCCACAATATGCAGCAAGCGGCCAGAATTTCTGACTACACCGCATTTTTCCTTATGGGAAAAATAATCGAGTTTGGAGAAACAAACCAGATATTCGAAAATCCCAAGGAAAAACGTACTGAAGACTACATCACGGGAAGATTCGGGTGATTAAATGGTTCGTGAGAAATACCATGCTGAACTTGATGAACTAAAAGAAAACATCTCTGATATGAGTGCCGTGTCCCAGGAAATGTTCAGGAAATCTATAAAGGCACTTGCAAATATTGATAAAGAACTTGCTCAGGAAATCATTGAAATGGATCAGACAGTAAATGATTTTGAAGAGAAAGTTGAAACCCGAATCACAAGATTACTGGCATTACAGCAGCCAATTGCCAGTGACCTGCGACTTATAACGGCTTCTTATCGAATATCAATCGATCTGGAAAGAATGGGCGATCTGGCAGTGGATGTGGCCAAAAGAATAAAAAAGATGGATACTGAGAAGGCTCTTTCAATTTCTGAATGTAAACCTATTATAGCCACATGTGAAGAAATGATAGAACAATCCATTAAAGCCTATTCAGAACTGGATACTGAGCTGGCAAAAGGTATCACTACAAAAGATGACATCGTCGACAGGAATGTCTACGCAGGCTGGCAGGATCTGGTCCAGATGATGATCGACAACTCAACGGTTATTGAAAACGCAGTGGAAATGATGTTTGTTCTCAGGTATCTGGAACGTATTGCAGACCATACATGCAATATATGTGAAAGTATTGTATACATTGCAACTGCTAAAAGGGTCGATCTGAACTGATTGATCCTTTATTTTTCATTGTTCATCCTATTTTTCAATTCGTAAAATTAATATGCTGAAGTCTCTTCTATTGACCCCTGAATAACGAGAAATAGAGGCTTTCAACGTGACCCAAGAACTTTTTGATCTAAATATAGGATATATCCACTTAAAAAATCCAGTCGCCATCGCTCCAATGGCGGGTATTACAGACAGTTCATTCATAAACAATTATGGCAAAAGTGCCGCACTTGTGATAATGGGCGGATACAACCTTGATGAGAAAACCAATGCTGCAGCATGTGAACTCATAGAAAGGGGAAGAAAAGAATTTGTATCACAGGAGCCAATCGAATATATCACAAAAGAGCTAAATGCCGTTGATTTCAATGGGACAGCGGGAATAAACCTGCGCAGCAGTGAACTTAAACCCTTACTTGATGTGGCAGAAATCATCAGGGATGCTGGTGCATTAATGGAACTGGACGCACACTGCCGCCAACCTGAGATGAAAGAAATAGGAGTTGGAGAGGCCCTGATGGAAGACCTCCCACGTCTTACAGAATGGATAAGGCGGATAAAAGAAACTGGTGTCGTGCTTTCAGTCAAGATCAGGGCAAATGTTGTTGATGACATACAACTTGCAAAGGCAATTGAAAGTGCAGGTGCTGATATAATCCATGTCGATGCCATGAAAGAAGGTGCAGGTGCCGATCTTGATACTATCCGCCGCATCCGGGATGCAACACGTATTTTCCTGATAGGCAATAATTCGATACAGAGCTTTGATGATGCAAAGGAGATGTTTTCCAGAGGTGCAGATATGGTATCTGTGGGAAGACAGGCAATGGACTCTCCGGAAATTATAGATTCCCTTGTAGATGCTGTTTCTGAATTTCAGGAAAGTACCGGCTGGTATAATGCTCCAAAACATATTTGCAGAGGACAGGGCGATCTGCGAGGACTGACTTTCTGTTGCCTCCCGGTAAAACCCTGTGCTGTACATAATAAGGCCAAACAACTGGGATTCAGTCCCCGGGAATTTGCAAACCTGAAAATGGAATTTGTAAAAGGTACCCCCCTTGAATACGGTGACAGTACCTGCTTTGGTAGTCTTGCATGGTGTTGTAAGATCACAAAACCGTGTTTCATGAGAGATGGTGTGCTGGATCTTATAGACCTCTCCCCACAGGAGTACATGAAACTCAAAAAACAAATGGCTGACTACATCCTCGACCATGCCAAAGAAAAATAAACGGTGGGGATATGAATTCCTGTTACAAGATACAGCCCTCCGAGGTTGCCCGCAGTGCCCAACTTGCAATGATACTGGAGGTATCGGCATCACCAAAACCCGGAAATATTGACAGGACGCATGATTATGTCGATACCTGTTATGAACATTTCCTCGCATCTGCAACCGGTGTTTATCCAGTAATTGAAAGGGCTGCTTCTGGAAAAGAAAAGATAGGGCAATTGCTCAAAGAAGCCGTGCTTGAAAGCAATAAATGGCAAAAAGGAGGAAACACACATTTTGGTGCGTTCTTACTCCTTCTTCCCCTGGCAAAAGCTGCAGGTCAGCTGAGTCAGGAAAATGAAACGTTTGATATGAAAAAAATGGTTGAGAGGGCTCACTGGATAGTTAAACATACAGATGTAGAGGACTCGATTAATTTCTATCAGGCTTTTGGAAAAGCACATGTCTGCGTACAGGATGTAGAAGATCTTGATCTCAACGATTCGGATTCCATCACAATCTTAAGGAAAAATCAAACCAGCCTTTTCGAATTGATGGAAATATCCGAAAACTACGACATGATAGCTAAAGAGTGGACCCATGGTTTTGAACTGTGCTGCCGGTGCAGCGAACAGATCACTGACTTTATGGAAGAAAAAGGGATTTGTACAGACATAAATTGCTCCATTGTTTACACTTTCCTCAAGTTATTGTCGAAAAATCCCGATACATTCATACAAACCAAGTTCAACCGGGAAACTGCAGTCGAGGTTTCAGAAAAGGCAACCGCTATTGTCACACAGATAGAAGCATCCGGGTATGAAGCAACCCTTCCTTCAATAATTGAACTTGATGAAGAGTTACTCAAAAAGAAAATAAATCCCGGTTCAACTGCAGATATAGTTATAGGCGGGCTTTTCCTTTCAATCATGGGAGGCATGCGGTTTTGATGGAAATCTCAGAACTTGACAAATACGGTATATGCGATGGAATTTCCGAGATCATATTGACATCCGGAATAGAAAATCCCAACGCTGCTCCAATTGGTCTGATTCGCAAAGATAACAGGATTTTCATAAGACTTTATAAAGGTTCTACAACTTATGAAAATGTGAAACAGGATAAAAATTTTGCCGCCAATGTGACCTGTGACCCTTTACTTTTTGTAAAATCGACTTTTTCGAATCTCAAAAATGAGTATTTCAAATACTATTCCCTGAATTCAACAAAAATACCACTGCTAAAAAATTCAGCCAGCAGTGTTATTTTCATGTGCGGTGAAATAAAACATACAGAACAGGCCATGACAGCAGAAATCATCCCAATGGATGCGGTAGCCAATGATTATAGACCAAAGGCCATCAACCGGGGCCTTACAGCAGTTATTGAGGCAGCAGTGCATGCTACTCGTTATGAATTAACAGGAGATAATAAGTTTCTCGACTTGATTGACCAGTGCATGGAAACTACCTACAAATGTGGAGGACAGAGGGAAAAAGATGCCGCTGACATTCTCTTATATGAAATTGATGAAATTAAGAAACATGTATCCGGGGGCAAAGACACTGAATAATTTCATGGAAATTGCCATTGAGCAAGCCCGAATGGGCATGAAACACAATCTGGGAGGGCCCTTTGGAGCTGTAATTGTAAAAGATAAAACTGTAATCTCCAGAGCACATAACAGAGTACTTGATTTTAATGATCCGACGGCTCATGCTGAAATAATGGCAATCAGGATAGCCTCATCAAATCTGGAAACATTTGACCTGTCTGGCTGCGAAATATATACCACCTCTTATCCATGCCCTATGTGTATGTCAGCTCTGTACTGGGCACGCATCAAAACGCTTTATTATGGGACAACAACAGCCGAGGTAGAAAAAATCGGATTTGACGACGGACAGATATACAGGGCTCTCTGTAAAGGTACTGATACAGAAATGAATGTGGAAAAGCTGGACAGCAAAATATGCCAACAATTGCTGTCCGAATGGGAAGAAAAAGAAGACAAGTATATGTACTGAAGATCCTTACTCTTTATCTTCAGCAGGACTGGCAGGTTTTATGTGATCTTTTGCCTGAGAGTTTTCAGGATCAAGTTCCAATAACTTTGCAAAGGCCTTGTCGGCCCTATCATTGTTTCCAATTTTCAGGTAAGTATTTGCAAGACCCTGCCATATTTGGGGAGATTCTGGCTCTATATCAATGGCTTCTGTAAATGCTTCTATAGCCTCTTCAAATCGTTCCAATTTGAACAAAGTATTACCTTTCCCATATAAAATGCCTGCAGCATCTTTTTTAAGTTTGGGTTTGGGATTTATGTTCAAAAATGAATATTGTGGAAATGCAAAATCCTTAACATCTGAATGTTGTGCCGCTCTATCATAGCATTTGAGAGCTTCTGTAAATTCATCATTCTGATAAAGAAGAGTGGCTTTACAATACCAGGCGTCTGAGAAAGCAGGATCCAGGTCCAGACATTTCGAAAAGGATTCAATCGCTTTTTGATGCTGTCCTATCGATTGCATTACAAATCCATGTCCAAACCATTTACCGGCATCTTGCGGATCTTCTTCAAGAAAACTATCAATTACTTCAAGAGCCTCTTCATGCCTTCCCATCCTGTAAAGGACAAAACAACGGCTATAAAGAACATTCTGGCATTTTTTTCTCAAAGTGTTCAGGTCATCTTCCATATCATCTTCAAGCTCACTTAATTTATTTTCCAGTTCACCCCATATAGCGGCCGCCTCATTGTATTTTTCCAGCGCCTCTTCATAATTGCCCATTTCAAAAAGTACATATCCATTCCCATAGATTTCCTCACCGCGTCTATAGAGAGTCGTGAATTGTTTTTTCCGGGAAACTTTATCGTACCATTTTTTCAGAAAACTCATGGCAATAGAATAAGCCTTCTCTGTATCATATATCTTTTGTAATATAAGGCACATCAAATTTGTAGATGGCAAAAAAAGGACTTGAGCCGATAATTCATCAGGACACCGAAATCTTAATTATGGGATCCCTGCCAGGAGAAGAATCCCTCAGACAACAAAAATATTATGCCAATAAAGGAAATGATTTCTGGAAGCTCACAGGTGATGCTATCGGAGAGGAACTTGACAATAAGGAATATCCAGAAAAATTAAGAATTCTAAAAGAACATAAAATAGGCCTCTGGGATGTTTTCAGGCAAGCAGAAAGAAAGGGAAGTGGTGATTCTGAAATCAGGTATGAGGTTATCAATGATTTTTCCCTGCTTGAAGTGATAGCACCTAACATACGTAAAATCCTTTTCAATGGAAAAACAAGAGCCGGGAAATATGAGTATTTGTTACAGGAAAAGGGATACGATACAGCAGTATTGCCTTCATCCAGTGGAGCCAACAGACAAAACAGAATTGAAAGAGAAAAAATATGGAAACAGCAATTGCAATGCTGATTCGGTACAGTATATTATATAAGTGTTCAGATACCAATTTTAATATGTAAGATCAATCAGTAGAAGTGATACCATCGCAACTCCCAATCATCCATCCCCCAAAAATTACAGTTCTTTTTCTGCAGGTATTGACACACCAACCATGAAAAGCGTACTTGAAGATATTGTCAATGCAAGCCCTGTTATTGTTTTTGTATGGAAGGAAGAGGACAGGTGGCCAGTGGAGTTCGTCTCGAAAAATATTTCTCTTTTTGGCTATACTCCCAATGATTTTATTTCGGGCACCTTAAGGTATAGTGACATAATCCATCCGGACGACCTTGAAATGGTAACTGATGAAGTGGAAAAACATCTGGAAAGCGGAGATGAAAAATTTAATCTTACCTATCGTGTCCTCACCGGGAAAAAAGATGTACGCTGGGTCGAAGAACGTACCATGATTCATCATAATCCGGATAACACCTACTATGAAGGAATTATCATGGATATTACTTCCAGGAAGATGGAAGAAAAAAAGATCATTGATGGTGCCCTGGAGATGAAAAAAGCCCTCGAGACAGTAATCAATGCAAGCCCTGTAATTGTTTTCCTGTGGAGAGCAGAAGATGATTGGCCCGTGGAATTTGTCTCGGAAAACATTACACAATTCGGATATGAAGTTGAAGAATTCACATCAGACAAACTGGTGTACGGTGATATCGTTCACCCTGATGATATAGAGAAAGTGCGCCAGGGGATGGCTCGGTGTGTCGCAGAGGGTAACAGAGAGTTCACCAAAGAATATCGTATCCTGACAAAAGATGGAAATGTACGCTGGGTGGATGAACGCACAAAAATCCAGCAAAATGATACAGGTGATGTGACATATCTGCAGGGTATAATTGTTGATATAACAGAAAGAAAGAATGTGGAAAATGCTCTCTATCTTGAAGAAAAACGTCATGAAGCTCTTTTAAAACTATATGCCATGTCTGATTCTTCAATTCAGGAAATAATGGATTATGCGCGTGAACAGGCAGTCTCACTAACTGAAAGCAAGATTGGCTTTCTGGCATTCCTGGATGAAACGGAAACAAACTATGCGGTTATTTCCTGGTCAAACGGCAAACAGAGTTCCGATAAGGCTCCGGCAGAGAGCTACAGTATCTGGGATGAAGCACTTTACCATCGCACTCCCATAATGAACAATGAATATTTAACTGATAAAGATACTGATCCTAAATTAATCCAGAGAAATCTGAGCGTCCCCATTTTTGAAGGCGGTAGAATTGCAGGTATTGTGGGTGTTGCCAATAAGGGACAGGATTATACATCTACAGATGTGAGGCAGTTAAAATTACTCATGCAGGGTATGTGGAACATAATCCAGCAAAAACTGGCTGATGAGGAATTATACCAGTATATGGAAGATTTGAAAAAATCAAGTGAAATAAAATCAGTCCTTTCTGATGTCATTAAGAACAGCCCTGCAGTCGTATTTATATGGTGGGCCGAAGAAGACTGGCCTGTTGAATTCGTCTCCGAGAATGTAACACAGTTCGGTTACACTGTGGATGATTTCCTTTCGGGTAAACTGGTCTACGCTGACATAGTACACCCTTATGACCTGAAAAGGGTCCAGAACGAACTCGCAAAAAGAATCGATGCGGGACAGACTGATTTCAATCAGGAATACAGGATAATGACGAAATTTGGAGATGTCAGGTGGATAGATGAAAGGACTTTTATCAAATATGATGAAAATGGAACAGTAACGTATCTGCAAGGTATCATTGTAGACATCACAGAAAGAAAGCATTCCGATGATTTCATGCACCTGCAGTATGATCTTGACAGTGTTCTCAGCTCTGCCACATCAAATGGCGAGATCTTCAACAGGCTACTGGATCTTGCACTGAAAATCACACCCCTTGATTCAGGAGCCCTGTACCTTGTTGACGATAAAACAGGAGACCTGAACCTGGTAGCTCATCACGGGCTGTCTGAGCAGTTTGTGAATAGTACCTCCCACTATGAAAGGAATTCAGTACATACACGCCTTGTTATGAGCGGACAGGCGGTGTATAAACATCATTCCGAACTCAGCGCAATCACCACAGGCAAGAACCTCCGGTATGAAGGCTTGCATGGAACTGCAATAATTCCGATTCGATACCACAACGAGATAATAGCTGCTCTCTATCTGTCCTCACATTCTGAATATGAAATCCCCGATAAATCCAGACATGATCTCGAAACGATAGCAAAACAAATCGGGAAAGTCCTATCAAATATGCACAAAGAAGCATCCGCCCAAAAGGAGATCAGTGATTTGCAGATATTGATTGACAATGTAAAAGAAGGTATCACTGTAACCGATAAAAAGGGAGCATTGCTTTATACAAATAAGATACTTGAGAAGTGGATACGATACTCTGCAGATGAGCTTAAAAAGATGGACATTACAGATATATATCCGCTGAGATACAGGCATGTCCTGGATTCCGTAAACAAGCCAATAAACCAAAACAGGCCTTATAGTGAAGATATCAGGTTATATTCCAGCACAGGAAGAGAAATTCCCTGCAGAGTAACTTTTAAGAATATAAAATGGAACGAAAAGGATTGCATACTTGGAATCTACGAACATATCAATACATCAGCAACCTCCATTCATGATACATAAAGTCCGAAGATATTTATATATTAGAAGGACTATCGTAGTTAAATTCAACAGGGATGACTGCGGAGTGAATTCATGAGTCCTAGAAAAAAAGATGAAAAAAAATATACAAAATATGTAGGTATATTCCTTGCAGTAATAATGGTCGGGTCAATCGGCATGTTCTTTTTCAGCGGCGGGTCAACCAACAACAACAATGAACAATCTGAAAATGTTCAGGTATCTGGTTTTGAGAGTGTGCCGGGTGAACATATAGGGATAAAATTAAACTCCATTCAGGATGGTCTGCAGGTAACTCCAGATAATGTTACTACAGCCAGATACATGAACATCGCCTACCTGAACGGTACGCCACTGCAATATCTTATAGGTAATACATCCGTTTACAATAATTTCTACGGGTCAAATGTAACCAAACTGTATTCAGCAGGATATGATAATTCTTCATGGATAGAAATGCATGAGATCGACCCAAAGGTTGTGGCATTCCAGTACTATACTGCTCCTGAAACATATAAGGGATACCAGCCCCTTTCCAGAGGACAGGGTATCTACAACGTCATAGGAACTCCCATGCTATTGGGAGAACAACAAAGTGTTGAAGACACAATAGATGTAATTGAAGGAGATGCAAAATCCGCCCATAAATTCAATGAAATACTCCAATTCGCAAGTACAGATGCCCCTATACAGCAAGTTGTCGATCTGGAAAATGAATTCGCAGACCAGTATTATGTTGAATGGGCTATTGAAGATGGCAGCAGTTTCAGAAGAACTGCCCTGTATGCCGATCCCACTGAAAACACAATGACCAACCTGACAATAAGGGCATCCAACACAAGCCAGAGAGGCCTAAATTACAACATTACAGATTACGGAAATATTACCAAGGTGGACATCACTGCCAATGCATCTAATTTCTATGCACTGGCTATGGAACCCATCCAGTAATTTTCCTTTTACTTTTTTAAATCGATACCAGAAGTTTTATAATCGATAGGCATCTTCAAGAAGTGCAATCGAGTTGTCGCAAGTTATATATGTACCAGTGGCGATTCATACCAAATACTCCAACGAATGTAAACAGTATGGTAGAATTGACCATTGTTTGCATCTATACAATGAATAATGACAAACCGCGGTGTAAACCGTGATTTCGAAGGAGATAGAAATTATGGCAAAATTTGATGTTCCAGATGAACTAATAGATAAAGCTCTTGAAGCAGTAGAAGTTGCCAGAGATACTGGCAAGGTAAAAAAAGGAGCTAACGAAGCTACAAAGGCTGTAGAAAGAGGTATTGCAAAACTGGCAGTCATTGCAGACGATGTTGAACCTGCAGAAGTAGTAGCTCACATTGGCCCCCTTTGTGAAGAAAAGAATGCACCTTACATCTACGTGAAACAGCAGAAAGAACTTGGAGCTGCCTGCGGAATAGGCGTTGGCTGTGCTGCAGTAGTAATTACAGATGCAGGTAAGGGCGCAGAGACCATCGAGGACCTGGCCGAAAAAGTCAGTGCCCTCAAATAAACTTACCCATAAAAAAGGAGTAATTCTCCATGGCAGATGAAAACTTAGGATATGCCGCGGAGGTCATAGATGTCATCGGCAATACCGGCATGCATGGCGAAGCAAGCCAGATCCAGTGCAGGGTACTGGATGGCCGGGACAAGGGCAGGATCATCACCCGTAACTGTATGGGCCCTGTTCGTATCGGCGATGTGCTGATGCTGATGGAGACTTCCAGAGAGGCAAAGAAACTTACAACAAGGTGATGCGCAATGGAAACCAAGAAATGCTCTTTCTGCGGAACTAAACTGGAACCTGGAACTGGTATCCTTTTTGCAAAGAAGGACGGTTCTACCTACAATTTCTGCTCCTCTAAATGCAGGAACAATTACAAGATGGGTAGACTTCCAAGGCGTACTATCTGGACCGAAACGGGCAGAACCTACATGAAAAAAGCCTGATGAGGAATTAATCAATGGAACGCACATATGTTATGATCAAACCAGATGGTGTCCAGAGAGGACTTATTGGAGAGATCATAGGAAGAATCGAAAGGAGAGGTCTCAAGATAAGTGCAATGCGCATGAATGTTATCGATGAGAATGATGCAAAGGAACATTACAGCGAACACTGTGAAAAACCATTTTTCGGTTCACTTATATCCTATGTGACTTCCGCTCCTTCAGTTTCAATGATTGTTGAAGGTAAGGATGCAATAAAATCCATGAGGACAATAAATGGCGCCACCAATCCATCCGAAGCAATGCCCGGTACAATCAGGGGCGATTTTGCTCTTGAAACCGGTAGAAATGTGGTACATGCATCCGATTCAGTAGAATCAGCTGAAAGAGAAATCAGCATCCATTTCAAGGATGATGAGACAAACGAATATTGTCGTATAGACGAAGAATGGCTCTATGAGTGAGTACCCTTTTGCTCACTCCCCTGTTTCTTAAGGAAGGGATGCATATTACCGATAACGAAAATCTCAGGACACCCATTGTATGCGTTATGGGACATGTGGATCACGGTAAGACCACACTGTTAGACAGGATACGCGGTAGTTCTGTGGCTGCAGGAGAAGCCGGTGCGATCACCCAGCATATCGGTGCAACGGAAGTGACGATCGATTCCATAATAGAACATAGTGGTGCTTCCGGGATGAAGAACAATTTCATAGTACCCGGTCTTTTATTCATAGATACACCGGGACACCATGCATTCACATCCCTGCGTAGCAGAGGAGGAGCACTTGCAGATCTGGCAGTGGTAATTGTAGACATTAATGAGGGCTTCATGCCCCAGACAAAAGAAAGTCTGCAAATACTCAAGCGGTTCAAAACTCCCTTTGTGGTTGTTGCAAATAAGATCGACAGGATACATGGTTGGCAACCACATGAAAGCGCGAGTTTTCTGGAAACTTACAACAAACAAAGTGAACGTGTAAGAGCCGATCTTGATAACAAGTTCTATGAAATTGTCGGGGAACTATATAACAGTGGTTTTAATTCCGAACGCTATGACCGTGTATCTGATTTCCAGAGAAATATAGGAATAATACCTATAAGCGCGGTTACCGGCGAAGGTATACCTGACTTACTTATGGTATTACTGGGGCTGGCCCAAAAATTCCTCGAATCTAATCTTCATTATAACGCAAGTGGACCTGGTGAAGGAACAATACTTGAAGTAAAGGAAGAAAAGGGATTGGGAACTACTATCGATATTATTCTCTATGATGGAACCCTCAAAAAAGGGGATACTATTGTAGTCGGAAGTCTTGGGGAGCCTATTCAGACCAAAGTGAGGGCTTTGCTAAAACCCAATCCAATGGGAGAAATATCCGCCGAGGAAAAGTTCCAGAATGTGGAATCAGTTACGGCTGCTATTGGTGTAAAGATATCTGCGCCAAATCTTGATGGTGCCCTGTCAGGAGCCACTGTAAGAGCGGCCAACCCGGAAAACCTTGATACGATTGTCAAAGAGGTTCAAGAGGAACTTGACGAGGTACAGATTAGTACGGGCACCACAGGTGTGACTCTTAAAGCAGATACAATCGGATCACTGGAAGCGCTTGTTAATGAACTCCAGAAGGAGGATATACCCATCAGAAAAGCCGAAGTAGGAGACATATCCCAGAGGGATATTATCGAGGTTTCGGCTATCGAAGATCCTTTTAATGCGGTTCTTATTGGCTTTAATGTAAAGATGTTACCTGATGCAAAAGAAAAAGCAAAGGGTGGCGATCTTAAAATATTCCAGAATGATGTTATTTACAGGCTTATTGATGATTACAAAGACTGGGTCAAAGAAAAGAAGGAGAAATCCGAACAAACAATATCCCAGCTCATAGTAAAACCTGCAAGATTCCTGCTTCTTCCAGACTGCACGTTCAGACAAAGCAAACCTGCTGTTGTTGGTGTCAGAATCACAGGCGGAAAGGTCAAAACTAACATCGGTGTTACAGATAACAGTGGCAGAGTTGTAGGCACAATCAAAGGACTCCAATTAGAAGGAGAAAACATCAAGGAAGCCAGTGCAGGGATGGAAGTTGCAATGGCGATTGATGGACCAACAATAGGTCGCCAGATCAAAGAAGGTGATGTACTTTATTCAAATATTCCCGAAAAGCATGCAAAGGTGCTTGAAACGGAGATACTTGACTCACTTTCGGCAGATGAGATGGAAACCCTCGATGCTTTCCTTGAAATCAAACGCAGGGATAATCCGTTCTGGGCCAAGTAATAATATTAATTGATGTTGGAGGTAAATAATGGTAGATTTCAAAATTGTCGTATCAGATCCAAAAGCCAAAGCATACCAGTTCGATGTGAGTGGTGCCGAGGCAAATAAGTTCATAGGAAAAGCAATAGGCGAAACTGTAGAAGGAACAGTAGTCGGTCTTCCCGGTTACACCATCCAGATTACCGGCGGAAGTGACAGAAGTGGTTTTGTCATGCGCAAGAACGTACCCGGTCCCAAAAGGCAGAGGTTACTCGTAGCCGAGGGTGTCGGATATAAGCCAAAAGACAAGGGAATGCGTCGCCGTAAATTCCTCAGAGGAAGAGAAATAGCTCCGGATATTGTCCAGATCAACACAAAAATTGTTGGATACGGAGACAAAACCATCGAAGAAATTCTCGGTGGCGGTGAAGAGGGAGAGACTTCCGATGAGTAAATCTCCCGCCCTTTTTTATTTCAATTGATATTTCACCCCTGAATATTCCTTGTTGGCTACACATTATTATATCTTCAATTGCATTTAATACAATAGTTATTTATAAAAATTAATTATATTGTATATATAGAGAATTGAGGATAGATGTGACATGGACATCCGAAATCCAAATGTGAAACAACTTTTCTCTTATGAGAAAAAAGCCAGCATACTTGAATTATTTTACAGGGTCATTTATTCCATTCTTATAAGAATTGTACTCTATATACGGGATATTTACAGGAATCTGTCTTGTCTTTCAATGGTTCGTAATCCTTATGCAGGAAGGAAAATCGAGAGACTAAACCGTATCATAAAGGGCTTGAGTACTACACTCATGTCATAGGATATCTTTTTCTCACAACTGATGTCAGGCCTTCCATAAAACCGTCTTCAATAACAATATTTGAAAAGAAGCTGTACTATGACAGGGATACAGTAGAGATACTAAAATGATGCTTACTCAAAAGTATAAATAGATATAATCTAATTGACATATATAAAATATATAAAAGAAGTCGATGTGTAGACAGATTTTGTACCAATTAAAAGCAAAGCAGGAAGAATAGATATGAGGCGCTCACTTATTGACATTACATGTTTTTCCGAAAAACGTAAGCGCCTTCTTCTCCTGCTTATGGAAGGCAAGAAGGATATTGATGAAATAAAAGAGATTCTTGATGAAACTTCGCCTTCAATTCTTCCCCAAATAAAAATATTGAAAGAAAATGGCCTCATAGTTCAGGAAAATAGTACGTATTCATTAACCAGAATTGGCATATTGCTGGTGCACATGCTCCAGGAGGTCTTTAAAACATTTGATGTACTTGAACATCATTTCGATTATTTAAATGAACATGATTTAACTCCTATTCCAAAAGAATTATTGCACCGTATCGGAGAATTAAATAATAGTGAATATATCGTACCTTCACTTACTGATGCATTCGATCCTTTCGCAAAAATAAAACCACTTACAAAAGCGTCTATCTGGATTAAAGCTTTTATTGCAGTCTATCATCCGGCATAGCCTCCGTGTGCCTCTGAAATGGCCTCAAAAGGAGCAAACTTATCGTTGATAATGACAGAACCGATATTTGAAAAAATGAAAAATGATTATCCTGAAGCAACCCGGATACTCAAAAATTCAGACAATTCCCGGATATTGATCTACAAAGGAGAAGTTAAGCCCTCCTTAATTATTGCTTCTGACCAATATTTCCTTTTATCCCTTATGTTGAATAACTGTCGTTATGACAACAGTTACCTTATGGGTACAGAAAAAGAAGCCATCGAATGGGCAACCAAGCTCTATGAATGGTATGAAAAAAATTCAGAGTTAGTCCCAAAAAAGGACTAACATCATTTCAGAGCAACTTCTTTCCAGCTTCAGGGCCACTTTTACACTCAAAGACATCGGTAATTTTCATGACAATCAGGGCTTTGGCAGGATATTTCTCTCCTTTTTCCTTTGCCATGGCATATGCAGCGTCGTAATCATCACCTTCAGTCTTAATTTCTACATCACCTTTTATCTGGAAACAGCCTTTTGAGCCTTCACCCCATACATAAAGTGATGC
>NZ_MAFX01000007.1:0-45930 GCF_001683555.1 Methanohalophilus sp. DAL1
CAACCATACAATAGACGATCTCGGAGAATTTGCCGTTGCCTAAGCTAAATCCTGTAGACTGGAAAACCCTTGTAAAAAGACTCAGAGAATTGGGTTTTGAGGGTCCCTATTCCGGAGGAAAGCATCCGTTTATGGTAAAAGGCGATCTTGTTTTAACCATACCAAATCCACACAAAGGGAAAATTGGTGTGGCTTTACTAAAAAGAATTCTTAAGCAGGCCAAAATCGCCAGGGACAAATGGCTTGAAACAAATTAATATTGTTATTTTCACTCCCCCGCAAATTCCGCCAGCCCCTCCTCCAGGGAAACTTGCGGGACAAATCCCAGTGTTTTAGCCGCGCTGATGTCGGCCACACTGTGGCGGATGTCACCGGTGCGGGCCTCCCGGTATTCCAGGGCCAGGTCACTGCCAAAAACCTCCAGCACGATTTCGGCGAGCCGGTTGACAGCGGTCTGTGTGCCGGTGCCGGCGTTGAAGACCCTGCCGATGGCTGCGTCCTTTTCGACCAGCAGTTCTACCAGATCCACGATGTCGTGCACGGAGATGAAATCGCGGGTCTGCTCGCCATCGCCGAAGATTACCGGGGATTGGCCGGCTTTTGCACGCTCGATGAATTTGGTGATGACACCGGAGTAGGGATTGGAGGGATCCTGGCGGGGGCTGTAGATGTTGAAGGGGCGCAGCACTGCTACGGGCAGGCCGAAGGCGCGGTGGTACATGAGGGCGTACTGTTCGCCTGCGAGTTTGCTGACGCCGTAGGGGGAGAGGGGTTGTGTGGGATGGTTCTCATCGATGGGGGTATGTAAGGTGTCGCCATAGATGGCGGCGGAGCTGAAGTAGACGAAGCGTTTCAGGTGGGTCCGCCGGTGATGAAGATTGTTTGCATGGGAGTTCCCCACACATGTGGGGATGAACCGATTGCATCCAGTAAAGTACGTATGTTCCCCTTCCAATAGGTTCCTCATTGAGCCAGTGAATCCTTCCAGTATTTGCCATCAGAGGAAATTTTATCTTCTATCGCATAAACGACACGACTAGTCATCGATACAAAAATATTTCTAGGTCACACACATTGGTCGAACATAATAAGATGAACGGAAAATTAAGCATGGAGAAAGAAGAAAAGGTAATTGCGATTTTGCTGACAATGGCGATATTATCCCTGGCTGTAGCATATGTCACCTATTTTCCCAACTCTTTTAACAAAACAGGTGAACAGCCCTTAACAGATTCTACAGAAGTAGGGAAAACTGTGACAATCGAAGGAACCCTATACAGTAAGGAAGCCACATTCAATGGAAATCACCTGATTCTTCAGATAGATTATAATTCCGATTTGCTAACTGTATTTATACCGGAAGATAACGGTGCAATGAATATAGATTCACGGATAACTGTCGGGGATAAATTGAGGATAAAGGGAGAAGTGGATGAGTATAAGGGGGAACAGGAAATCATAGTGAAAAATGAAAACGATATCAAGAAAATGTAAATCGGTACAATTTTAAGTCATAAAAAATATCATTCCTATATATGAAAGCCTGTATTATGTGTGGAGGAAAGGGGACCCGACTTAGGCCTTTAACGTTTGACAGACCAAAACCAAATATTCCAATCATCAACAAAGCATCAGTGGTACACCTTGTGGAGCAACTTGCAAAAGAGGGATTCACTGAGATAATTATCACCCTGGGCTACATGGGTGATAAGATACTGGAAAAACTGGGTGATGGCAGCATGTTTGGTGTCCATGTGGAATATGTGTATGAAGAAACAAAACTGGGCACAGCAGGAGGTGTGAAAAATGCCGAGAAGTACCTCTGTAATGAACCGTTCCTGGTTGTTGGAGGAGATCATGTCATGGATCTTGAACTCCGTAATATGTACAGGTTCCATGAGCGCAATGACGCAATCATTACAATCGGTCTGCTATCCATAGATGATCCCAGGGAATTCGGCATCGCGGATATGGATGTGAATAACCGTATAAATCGATTCCTTGAAAAACCAGGACCCGGTGAAACATTCAGCAATCTTGCAAGCACGGGTATATATATGTGTGACCCGGAAATCTTCAAATGGATCCCGGAAAACCAGCCCTACGATTTTGCCAAAGATCTGTTTCCATCACTGATGGCAGAAGACAGAAGAATCAATGGTTTGCTTGTGCGAGGACACTGGACCGATGTAGGCAATCCGGCAGCCTATCGCCAGGCACAGCGCTGGATGCTTGAATCAATGCCTGGAACTACCATTGAAGGTCACTTCAACACCAAGGATTCCCGTATAAACGGACCCCTCAAAATAGGCAACAATGTGGTGATCGGTTCCAACTCCGCAGTTGTGGGCCCAGTGGTGCTCGGTGAGAACACAACAATAGGCAACAATGTCCTGATAGGCCCATATACGACGATTGGTTCTAACTGTGTCATCAAGGATGGATGCAGAATTCTTTCATCCTATATATTCAATGATGTGACCATAGGAAGTAATTGTAACACTTCAGGTACTGTGATTGACAACACTACAGTGGTTGGCCAAAACTGCAGCCTGGAAAACGGGACTGTAATAGGCCCAAGAGTACATATAGGGAACGATTCAACAATCCATTCCAATGTCAAGATCTGGCCGGACCTGACAATCAAAAGTGGGTCCACAATACAGGACAATTTGCTTAATCCTGATTATGGTTAATTTGAAAAAGAGTGATTGAATATCCACTCAGGATATTCAACCATTTAATGTTACTTTTTATTCTTCTATGGATACCAGCGTAATATTGAATTTCAGTGTTTTACCGGCCATAGGATGATTGAAATCAATCATTGCAGCGGTGTCATTGACATCAACAATAACTACCTGCCGGCCATAGGCGGTTGAAAGCCGGTCACCTATTTGGTATGGTGTCGTTGTATTGGGCAAATCACCAAGGGGTACTGCCCTGACAAGTTCTTCCTTGTAGGTACCATATGCCTGTTCAGGTGAAAGTTGCACTGTCTTTTCTTCCCCGACAGCCATTCCCTGCACTGCACTGTCAAAACCTTTGATCATCCCTTCTCCTCCCAGGGTAAAGCCCAGAGGTTCATATGATCTGGCAGGGTTGTGTATTCCCTCTTCCCGGGCAACTTCTTCTATGGAAGTATCAAATACCGTACCGTTTTCAAACTCACCAACATAATCCACGGTGACATTGTCTCCTTCCTCTGCAACTTCAGCGGGGGTCGAGCAGCCACTTATGAGAAGAATTGCGGCAAGTGCCAAAATAAATAGTAGTTTTCTCATGCTCCGACTAATTTACTATTCATGATAAAACTTGTCATTCACGAACTACTGTGGCTGAAATAGACCTGAAACCGTGACCTGTTACCCTCACATCAACAAATTCACCTATGGGAAGTTTTTCTGAGATACCTACAAGTATTGGGTAGGAACCCAGTTGCCTGCCAAAGGTACCCACCGAACTCTCACTCCATACCTCGCAAAGCACATCCTTAAGTACAGTCCCCTCGGGCACGACCCTCTTCAGCATGGGTAAATCAATATCCTTGCGGACCTTTTCCTTGTATTTCAAAAACATTTTCCGGTTTTTGGCCAGAGGGAGCTGCTGTTCTGCCACAGGAGTTCCGCTAAAAGGCATAACCTGGCGAATGTTTATCCTGCGCAACAAAAGACCATCATCCAGGATATTTTTCAGGAAATCATAATTCAATCCGAAGGTTTTCTTTGTTTCTCCTGCCAGACCGTGTACAAAATTAAGTCCGGGAAGCAGATGTGAAAGACCATTCTCACCTCTTATGCTTCCAATCTCATTCATCAATTTTACAGCTTCAAATACATCATCAGGCATTGCTTTGAGATTGTTGGCCCTGATTACAGCGGGATCAGCACTTTCCATACCCATGGCTGCTACATCCCCGGGTGTGTGATATTTCAAAATGGTCTTCATGATTTTACTACATTCATCCGGATAGGTGGCTATAGTGGCCGGATTGGCATTGTCCATATGCAGTACCTCCAGCCCCGGAGCCACTTTCCGGATACCCGAGTACAGAGATTCAAGCGCCTGCGGATTCGGCCTTGGGAGAGAATCCCCTGAATCCACTGCATGATAGGTGAAAAGATCAGGTTGACGACCCAGGCGGAAATACAGGGCACCTTCCTTATAAAGACTGGCGGCTTCGGCAACGACATCCTCCACGGAACGGTAGGTTGACGGACCATAAAAGAATTCAGTACAAAAAGAACAGTGAGTATCCCTGCCACATCCGCGATAGGTTTCCATCTCACACATTATATTCGGAAAATCCGGATGCTGCCTGATTATAAAGGCACCCTTGTCGGCCCATCTGCCAATCTCCCCAACCGTACGCATCCGGTGTTCAACATTATCAGGGTCCCCGATGCAAGGGCCGGGGGCAATTATATCATGCACAAATGCCTCGATGTCCTGCCGTGCAACAAATACATTTTCATCAGCCATTTCAAGGGTTGAGGCTGCCATGCCGCCTTCACTGCTGTAACCCAGGCGTATAGGTCCACCGATCACCTTCACACCCGCAGCGGTCCTGCAAAGGTATTCGATTTCCTTCAGGGTGATAGGAGAGGAGCGCAGGTATTTGCCGGGGACGGTCATTCCCGACAGGATAACTACAAGATCAGCCCGACCAAGCAGGGCAAGGTCTTCCTTTTTACTGTTCCTGATACCGTCTATTGTGAAATAGGATATATTATCCCGACCGATACCACGCTCAACCAGGGCTCCTGCTATATAGCGTATGTAGGGAGAAATATAAGGAGGAACTCCGAAACATGCGGGTTCGTCAACATAACCGTCTATGATTGCAATTTTCATGGATACCGTGGACCTTCCTATAATGACAAACAGAAAGCTTACTTATATTTAATGTTTCATACATATGGAGTAATTACCCAGAGGTTTCCACATGAGAAGTGACAGTATCAAAAAAGGGACAGAGAGGGCACCCAACCGTTCCCTCCTCAGAGCTACAGGAGTTACCGATTCAGAAATGGAAAAACCGTTTATCGCGGTGGTAAATTCCTGGACCGAAGTTGTTCCAGGCCATATTCATCTTGATAAAGTATCCGAAGCCGTCAAGGCAGGCATACGCAATGCCGGGGGAGTTCCCTTTGAATTCAATACCATAGGTATATGTGACGGTATTGCGATGGGGCATGAAGGAATGAGATATTCCCTCCCCAGCAGGGAAGTCATCGAGGATTCGATCGAACTCATGCTCGAAGGCCACCGTCTGGACGGCATGGTAATGATCACATCATGTGATAAAATCACACCCGGCCATCTCATGGCTGCCGGCCGGCTTGATATTCCGACTATCGTGGTTACCGGCGGACCTATGCTACCCGGTTTTTCGGGAGATGAGCCCCGG
Source organism: Methanohalophilus sp. DAL1 (assembly GCF_001683555.1). Lineage (NCBI taxonomy): Archaea > Methanobacteriati > Methanobacteriota > Methanomicrobia > Methanosarcinales > Methanosarcinaceae > Methanohalophilus > Methanohalophilus sp. DAL1. The sequence continues at coordinate 5,411 of NZ_MAFX01000007.1, forward strand.
GACCTGATCTCCGTATTCGAAGGAATCGGGGAACACCGCACCGGCAAAGCCACCGCCGAGCAACTGAAAGTACTTGAAAATGTATCATGTGCGGGTGCCGGATCATGTGCCGGAATGTTTACCGCCAATACAATGGCTTGTATGACCGAAGCGCTTGGACTGAGCCTGCCCGGCTGTGCCACGGCCCATGCGGTAGATGCCAAAAAGATCCACATCGCCAAGGAATCCGGAGAACGTATCGTTGCAATGGTGGATGAAGGTTTGTCAGCACGCAAGGTGGTCAGCCAGAAATCTTTCGAGAATGCGATCATGGTAGACATGGCAGTAGGCGGGAGTACCAACACAGCCCTGCACCTGCCGGCTATTGCCCATGCGTTCGATATGGAACTGCCCCTGGATACATTTGATCGCCTGGGCCGTTCAATCCCGCATCTCATCGGATTGAGACCTGGTGGCAAATATCACATGATCGATTTTGAAAGAGCCGGTGGTGTGCATGCAATAATGCAGAGATTGAAACCAAAACTCAATCCCGGAGAAAGAACTATCACCGGAAAGACAGTTGGAGAAAATATCGACGAATACGTGATCATAAATCCTGCCATAAATAAGAAGATTATCCAGACCCTTGATAAGCCCCTCCATAAGGAAGGAGGCCTGGCAATACTGAAAGGAAACCTCGCCCCGGAAGGTGGAGTGGTCAAACAGGCAGCTGTTGAGTCCGGAATGATGCAGCACAAGGGCCCTGCAAGGGTCTTTGAAAGCGAGGAAGGAGCCATGCATGCAATCCTTGATAATGACATCAATCCCGGAGATGTTGTGGTAATCCGTTATGAAGGCCCCAAAGGAGGGCCGGGAATGAGGGAAATGCTTTCCCCGACATCGGCAATTGCAGGCATGGGGCTGGCAGATTCAGTTGCCCTTATCACAGATGGCAGATTTTCCGGTGGAACCAGGGGGCCCTGTATAGGCCATATTTCTCCGGAAGCCATGGAAGGCGGACCAATTGGCCTAATAGAGGAAGGGGACATGATAGAGATCGATATTCCTGCAAGGAAACTGGAGCTTCTTATCGATGAAGAAGAGATGCAAAAGAGAAAAGAAAACTTCGAACCTCTTGTAAAAGAAGTAAAAGGATATCTTGCCCGTTACAGGAAATCCGTAAGTTCTGCCAACAAGGGCGCTATCAGGGAATAATCAGCTACGTTGAACGCAGGGGCCATCTTTTTTATCCACGGTGGAGATGGTGCCTTCCCCTATCATATCTTCAATACTATTTTCAACTTCATCCTTCGGATAGCGGACCGAAAGCAGGCTTATAAGAACTTGCTTTTTAATTATCATACCATCAGGAAGATACTGGAGTATACTCTGTTTAAGAGGAGAAGGCACTTCGTCCACGGAGATCACTTTTTCATTATTCCTTATCCTTTTCATTCCAGTATAGAACGGATCATCATCCTGTTCACCAACTTCGCCGGATTCAGGATTTGCAGTCACTACAGGTATTTCATCCGCAGATGAAGTATCAGCCACATAAGAAGGGGGAACTGGACCTGGCGAGGAAGTGCATGCAATGTGGTCCTCAATAGATTTCAATCTGTTTTCAATTGAGATGAGTTTTTGAGCCATCAAGCCTGAATCATCGATTGTCTTTTCAGTATCAAGGGCATCTTCGAGCAAACTGCATATAAAATTGTCACTATCCGGCATCAGTTCCAGTTTCGCAAAGAGGTTATCAGGAATGTCAATTTTCAATTGTCTCATCTGAATCACTTCATTAGTATAGACCATTGACTTATTTATAAAACGATATAGTCAGACCAACCTGTTAAATGGATGGGAAGAAGCAGGTTCTATTTCAAATTCCTCGGCAGATTCATAGATCATGATATCTGACATCGCAGCCACCGGGAAGATGTAGGGTACATTCTCAATGGGGCCATAAAGCACAAAATTTCCGGCCGCTGCCTGCTGCATTACGGCAGATGCGATATCACACATCTTAAACACAAGGGGATCATGTTTCTTTTTATCCCTGAGCCATTCCCAGGAAGAAGGAGCGTTGTGAATTCCCGAACCTACCGGCAACCCCCATTTGGCCTTGGCTGCCAGCGTAACCCTCAGGCTGACCCCGGAACCATTACCCATAGGAGTTATCCCGGGGTCAATCAGTATATTGCACATTCCGCATTCCAGAGCGATATCAATCAGGCCTTTGTCCATTGAAAATGTACCGGACTCCAGAAGTTGCATCCTGCCTTTGAAACCTGAATCCATGGCATTAAAACCCAGAACTATGGAGCTGTCTATATCTGAATCTTTTAACACCTTGCGCTCCTTTTCACCAATGGTCATATTTATGGAATTGTAAACTGCCCTGTCCCCCAAACCAATCTCGCTCACATATTCTGCCGCAGCCATCCGGACCAAGGGGTCGGGGGAATCGATAAGGAAAGGAGAATCCGTAATTTCACTGACAAAATCAATATAGTTGCGTAGGGCTTGTTCGGTATTGCCGAATATGTGCACCAGACAGGGATTACCGGTTTCATCAGATGATGCCCGCTGGGAATTGAGCAGGTCCTCTGCAATTTTGCGATCAAACAACCCTTCATTAGCATCCTCCACTATATCATGTCCTTCGTAGAATATTGTGCCTGCAAGGGCTGTGGGCAGTTCACCGGGATTTGCGCCGATTTTCACACCGGCAATATTGGCAATTTTTTGCTCTTTTTGGAACCTGAACATCTGAAAACCTCAAGCGATCTCGTAAATAAAACCGGAAAATGCATCCATAACCACTTTTTCACTGATAAGTATATCAGCACCGATGGATTCAGGTGGCTGATATTTCCTGACAGCTTTTTTAAAGGATATTGGAGAAGCTTCAAAGGGTTTCTCCGAATCATGATAATTGTCAACAATCGAGTATATTTCCTCAATGTCAGTAAGCCCGGTACGGTCTATAAGTTCCACCTGTTGGCGGAAACGCTCAATGGTTTCAATCTCCAGGTTCTCAATAAAGGGAATCGCCCCCTCGGAGCCCAGAATCCTGCCATCTTCATCAATACCGTTTTCATAAAGGGCTTTCAGGGTCTGGCCGGCAAGATGGCCCCGGGATTCACTACCACAGAGAAGTATGTACCTGATATTGCAGTTGGAAACGACATTCATTACGACTTTCTCAGCCCCCAGGTTTTCCGTTTTGCAACTACCCCAGATTGCTGCTTTTTCAAACAGAGGCATCGAACTTGCAAGGGTTACCACGGCAATACAGGATTTGGGATTGCCTGCACTGAAATCCCCTTTTGTAACAGGCCATTTTTCAGAAACTGTATACAATTTATACTATCTCCTTTTTGTTGGAAACAAGAGATGCGGCAAGCATTATGGCCAGAGTATAATGGCCTCCCGCCCGGGATGTATCAATAAACACATGTTTATCCAGTAGGACGGGTGCCCCTATTCCATTGCCTCCACCCAGAAATACAAGTGAACGGAAGATAAGATTACCTGATATGCCATCCGGGGCAAGGATGAAGTTAGATTTCCTGATGGCATCCTCTATAAGTATCGTGTAATGTTTTGCATCGATTCCTGCATCGTTTAACCGGTTTGCCAGGAAATCCGCATCTGCCAGGGTGCGATCCACACGTTCGTCACGGCCAAGATCCCCCATACGCCCTCCCGACAGGATGCCAATTTCAGGCTCAATACCAAACCTGCGGATATAGGCAGCACTTCTTTGTACAAGTTCGATTTTATCGGAAAGAGAGTGGCCTTCATCAATACCCACAGGTGCAAGGAAAAAAGGATTATTGTCATGAGTTAGCAGGAAAGCAACCCTGTATAATTTCTCGATGCCGAGTACTTCTTTGAGGTGAGACAGGGTACCCGAGGCTTTTGCCGTGCCTCTCACAGCCGCATCAACATCCCCGGATGCAAGCAGACTGCCGAGAACTTTTTCCGGTTGTGGGGTATCGATCACTTCAAGGTTTGTCCCGATTGCCGATATCTCACGCTGGTTGCCTATAAGAACCACCCTGGCATAACCTTCAACCTGAGCTTTTTCTGCACTCTGGATCAATTTGGGGGTGGGATTGTGCACACCCAGTGCAACCCGGGGACAATTATCAAGAGCCCTCGTACGTATGATATCCAGCAATCCGTCTGTCTTTTTCTGCATGGGCACCCTCATTAATAGGCAAAGTTAAACAATCAACAAACAACACAATTATTAATTAGTTTTCGCTTTAATATAGGTGAGGTCACAGATGACAATAGCGCAAGATTGGGCAGAAAAATACCGTCCTGCCAAACTGGCAGATGTTGTGGGGAACAATAAGCCCCTGCAGGCCCTCCGTGACTGGAAAGAAGAATGGGAGCATGGAGTTCCTGAAAAAAAAGCAGTCATATTGAGTGGGCCTGCCGGTGTTGGAAAGACATCCGCTGCTCATGCACTGGGAAATGAGACGGGTTGGGAAATTATAGAAATGAATGCCAGTGACCAGCGGACTGCCGGGATTATCGAGAAGGTGGCGGGTTCTGCCTCACGCATGAGTACACTTACAGGGATACAAAAGCGCCTCATAATACTGGATGAAGCAGATAATATGCACGGCTCGGCCGACAGGGGAGGAACCGGGGCCATTACGAATGTGATCAAGAAATCCAATCAACCTATTATACTCATTGCCAATGACCTGTATGCCCTCTCATCAACTCTGCGTTCTCATTGTGTGAATATAAAATTCAATCCCATTCCCCAGCGCTCCATTCTGTCTGCACTGAAAAAGATATGCAAAATGGAAGGGATAATATGTGGTACAGGCGTGCTGGAGAAAATCGCTGAAAATACAGGCGGTGATCTAAGAAGTGCCATAAAAGATTTGCAGGCAACAGCAACCGATAAAAAAGAGATAGAAGTTGTGGATGTAACAACAGCCGAAAGGGATACAAAAGAATCTATTTTCAAAGTACTTACCAAAGTTTTCAAGGGCATGGACCCTGTTGAAGCCTACAGGGCTACTTTTTCCCTGGACGAAACACCTGAAGACCTTATTCAGTGGGTGGACGAGAACCTCCCCAACCAGTATCTGGACAAGGATGAAACACTAAGTGAAGATTTAACTGCCGCCTACCATAATCTTTCAAGAGCTGACACATATCTTGGCAGGGTACGATTGCGGCAGAACTACGGGCTCTGGAGATATGCAGGATTTCTGTTAAGCGGAGGAACGGCAATGGCAAAGAAGCATCCCCATTCCGGTTTCCGCAAGTTACAACCCCCTTCCATGTGGAGACGTATGGGCCAACTGCGCTCCAAAAGAAACATGAGGGATAACATAGCTGCAAAGGTGGGATTACACTGCAATGAACCAATCAGGGATTGCCGTATAGACCTGCTTCGAATGTACGGGCTTTTACTCAAAAACGAGGACTATGCAGTTGATGCAGCATATACTCTTGAACTCGATGTAGATGAGATAGCCTACCTGACGGAAAGCAAAAGGGTGACAAAGAAAATCCAGAAAATCTATGATGCTTCCCGGGAAATGATGCATGAAAAGGAAGATGAAGATATCGACATATTCATGCATGCTCCTGAAAAAGACAAGGGACAGTCGACCCTTGATTCCATGTTTTCAGCAGAAAAAGACCCTGCAGAAGAAAATCAAATGGGAGGAAAGGAAAAGGATAATCCAAAACCTGCCAAATCCCAGAAGACTCTTTTCGATTTTTAAACCATATTTGCGATAGCCATTTATCTTCCAACCACCTAATTTTCCCCTAAGGGTTGAAAGAAATGGCCAGAGAATATGATATTATAATCATTGGGACAGGTGTAGCAGGTACCGTTTGTGCGAACAAGGCAGCTGCGGCAGGAATGAAGATCGCAATTACAGATATCAGAGAATATGGCGGGACATGTGCACTTCGGGGATGTGTGCCAAAAAAAGTACTTGTGGGTGTTGCAGAAACCGTTGAACAGGTTAATCGTTTCAACAAACTGGGGATCATGCCACAATCTTCCGTAGACTGGAGCAAGTTAATGGAATATAAGCAAACGTTTGTGGAAAAATTCCCCGCCAACAAGGAAGAAAAGTTCAAAAATATGGATGTTGAGACCTATCATGGCGGGGCAAAGTTTGTTTCCCAAAATGAAGTCAAGATAGCAGATACAGTCCTCAAGGGCAAACACATTTTGATTGCATCCGGCTCAGTACCCCGAAAAATCGGAATCAAGGGAGAAGAACATCTGATTACAAGTGAACAATTTCTCAATCTCGATGAATTGCCCAGTAGAATTGTTTTTGTGGGTGGTGGCTATATTTCGTTCGAATTTGCCCATATCGCTGCCCGGGCGGGAAGCCAGGTAACTATCTTACAAAGAAGTGAAGTGCTCAAACATTTTGACAGGGACATGGTCAAATTACTGGTAAAAGCTTCCGAAGAAGCCGGCATAAATGTCAATACCGGTGTCTCTGTCAGTTCTGTTGAAAGTACTTCAGCAGGATATACTGTGAATACCAGGGACAGTGAGGGCAAAGAATCCCGGATTGAATGTGACCTGGTTGTCAACGGTTCCGGCAGGGTTGCAGCCCTTGAAGGAATGGAACTTGAAAAGGGGAATGTTGAAACCAAAGACGGATTCGTGGAGACAAATGAGTACATGCAAAGTGTCTCCAATCCTTATGTATATGCAGCCGGCGATTGTGTAAAGCCGGGAGCTCCTTTAACCCCTGTTGCAAGTCTGCAGGGAACTACTGCAGCAGACAATATAATAAAAGGAAATGTCAAGACAGTGGATTATACCGGCATTCCTTCCACAGTATTTACCCTTCCTCCTCTCTCAAGTGTAGGTGTTAGCCTGTCCGAATCTACTGAAAAGTATGAAGTCCTGATCCATGACCGCAGCCATTGGTATAACAGCAGGCGCCTGTCGGAAAACTATGCAGCCTCAAAGGTCATCATAGAAAAAGATAGCCAAACAATTGCAGGCGCCCACCTACTGGGGTCTCATTCAGAAGAAGTGATTAATCTCTTTGCAATGGCAATAAGGCTCGGATTGACGCTCTCTGAATTCAAGAGAGTGGTTTATGTGTTCCCCACAGTCAGTTCAGAAATCCAGTCCATGATACGTAAATAATCACCAGGCGTGATAGTAACCATCCTTAGAGAAAACCTGCACCTGTATTCCAAATATATCAGACAGGTTTTCTGCAGTTAATATTTCATCCGCTGGCCCGTCCCTGTATACCCTTCCTTCGCTGAGCAGGACCACCCTGTCAATTTCGGGAATCAGATCTTCGAGATTATGTGTCACAAGAATTATGTTTTTACCTTTTGAAGCAATAGTGCGCATGGACTGCCTGAAAATATGCCGTGCCCTGATATCTAAGCTGTTTGCAGGTTCATCCAGTATCAGTACATCCGGGTCATGCACAAGTGCCCTGGCAACCAGTAGCCTGCGAGCCTGTCCTGTTGACATTTCGTTTATGGGACGTGAGGCAAGATGCTCAATACCAAGAAAGCCGAGCACCTCATGAGCCCGCCTTTTCATATCCCCTGTAATAGTATGATTGCGATACAGGCCTATACTGCTAAAAAAACCAGATACCACCACCTCGATTCCCGGAATATTACGCATGTATTCGTCCTGCAGATCACCGCTGATTATACCCATTTTGTTGCGCAATCCGAAAATATCCCAGCGTTTCTTTCCGAATAAGCGGACAATCGTTTTTTCAGATTGAAGAGGACGTAAATCTCCTGTAACCGTTTTGATAAAAGAGGATTTGCCCGCTCCATTAGGACCGATAATCGCAACATTTTCTCCATTTTTAATATTAAGAGAGAAATTGTCCAGTAATATGTTGCCATTTTTACAAACTGTGACATTCTCCATTTCAATTATCATAGGTTTCGTATTTTTCTTTTTCATGTATTACACGACAGTATTTGGATAATATAATACATATATAACATTAATACATATAATGAAAAGAACAGTTCCTTCTATTCGCATTGAAGAGGCTATATGAATCAAAATAATACCGATTTTAGGAAAGACAGTGATATTATCTTTCTAGCAGTGGTAATAGCCGGATTGTATATTATAAGCCTTGATAATTTTCTTTTATTCCATTCACTTGTGGAATTATTCAGCATAGTAGTTGCAGTTGCTTTTTTCCTGATAGTCTGGAACCGCAGGAACATTATAGAAAACAATTACATACTGGCTGCAGGGATTGGATACCTTTTCATAGCCTCGATTGATCTTTTGCATACCTTTGCGTATAAAGGCATGGGTATATTTCCAGGCTATGATACAAATCTACCCACACAGCTGTGGATAGCAGCAAGATATCTGGAAAGTTTGATCCTTGTAGTATCATTTTTCCTCATGGGGAAAAAGGTGAAAGCTTCAAATGTGACAACAACCTATCTAATCATCACAACAATCCTGATTGTTTCAATTTTTGGCGGATATTTCCCGGATTCTTACATAGAAGGAGCAGGGTTGACTTCTTTTAAAATATACAGTGAATACCTGATCGCTTCTATCCTGCTAGTAGCACTTACATTACTGCACCAAAAAAGAAGCAACTTCCTCCCTAATGTGTACAAATATCTGGCATTGGCTATTGTTTTTACCATAATTGGAGAACTCGCTTTTACATTCTACATAAGCGTGTATGGATTTTCAAACCTTGTGGGACATTTTTTCAAGTTAATTTCCTTTTACCTTATCTACAAGGCAGTAATAGTTACAAGTCTTGACAAACCCTATGAGATGTTGTTTGGGGAATTGAATCAGGAAAGGAAAAAATATACAGACCTTTTCAGGGCAATGAAAAACGGAGTAGCTGTTTTTGAGCCGGTTGATAACGGAGAAGACTTCCTTATCAAGGATATAAACCCGGCAGTGGAAAAAATTGAAGGGGTGAAGAAGGAAGATGTCATAGGGAAAAAAGTAACTTTAACCTTCCCCAATTCCAGAGAAACAGGCTTTTTGGACAACTTAAGGAAGGTATGGAATACCGGCGATCCCATACATACGGAACCCATCCATTATTGTGACTCAGAAAGAGAAGGATGGAGGGAAAACGACATCTACAAACTTGCAAACGGAGATGTCGTTGCTGTTTATGAGGATGTTACAGAAAAAAAGAACACGCAAAGGCAGCAGGCACAGCTCACAAAAGAACTGCAAACCGTCAACCAGATCCTTCGCCATGATATATCCAATGATCTGAGTGCGATTTCAATGTCTGTAGATATATTCAGGAACAAAAGGGATGATAAATACCTTGACATGATTAAAAGGGCAGTGAAAAAGAGTATTTCCCGGATAAACGAAATGAGAATGTTTGAAAAAACACTGGATTTTGAGAAAAAACTCAAACCATTTCAATTAAGTAAGGTTTTTGAAAAGCTACGTGGTAAATATGACTTAAAAATAAGTATAGAGGGTGATGCCACAGTCATGGCCGATGAGGTCATATATTCAATTTTTGAAAATCTGATAGAAAATTCAATTAAACATGGAAAAGCAGATATTATTGACATAAAGGTGCAAGAGAAAGAAGATGATGTAGAGGTTCGGGTAAGTGATAACGGAACCGGCATACCTGATTCCATAAAAAAGAAGGTTTTTGATGAAGGATTTTCCACAGGCAAAGGCGGAATGGGATTATACATTGTCAAGACCACGATGAATCGTTATGGTTCAATACAGGTAGAAGACAATGATCCACATGGGGCTCGTTTTGTCCTCCGATTTAAAAAATATCCAGGAAAAGAAAATGTCAAATCTGAATAATCCATAAATTGTTTTCTGGCAGGCATATTCTGCCATAGAGAAGTATCTTAATATTTATCCATATAAAATAAACTGGCATACCGAAGAAAAAGTATGGAAATTAAAGACCTTAATTTATAAGCTGGATACAACAAAAATATTCTTCAACGATTACTAATACCTTTTTGCTTGTCAATATCTGAAGCAATGGCTTCCAGTTCATCAAACATACGCTCGGAGTCTTTGCGCATTTCATGTACTGCTGCCTTCAGGCTTCCTCCTCTTAGATGAAGCAGACGTTTTTCACGGTAAACAAGTCCTGCCTTTACCAAATTCCGCACATGGTGATTAACACGAGAGAGATTTATGCCAAGGGCCTCAGCTATCATTTCCGATGAAACACGTTCATTCTCGGCAATGTTATCAAGCAAAGTCATTACAATCTGGTTTGCCGTGTTTTCTATGTCCCTTCCCGAAGACAGACCAAAGCTATTACATAACCAGTATAGATCTTGGTCAGGGTCCTTCTCCCTGGGTTTTTCCAGTTTTACCAGAATAATCTGCTGGCTCATAAAAGATAATAACAGAATACTAGTATATAAAAATAACTGAGTTATGTAGATATGATGTATACAAAACACATATGAAATGCATAAAATACAAAAAGTTTAAATAATATACATACCATTAAGATTCTATACTGACCGAGTCAGTCTGAAAATGGTCAGGAGGACAAAGCATGAACATAAAACCAGTTGGAGAAAGAGTTCTTATCAAACCCATTAAGGAAAAGGAGGTCACTTCCGGTGGAATATACATCCCGGAAAGTGCCCAGAAAGAGAAAAAGGAAGGAAATATTGTAGCCGTAGGCACATATGAAGACGGTAAAGAATTACCGGTCAAAAAAGGCGACCATATCATCTATGGTGGATTCCAGAGTGATGAAATGGAAATGGACGGAGAGAAATATCTATTCATAGACTTCAAGGATGTACTTGCAATTATTGAGGAATAAATTATCGGGGTATATAAATGACTACTAAACAGATCACTTTCGACGAAAATGCCAGGCAGGCTTTACTGAGAGGTATCGACAAAGTATCCAACACCGTTAAAGTAACTCTTGGACCCAAGGGTAGAAATGTTGTGCTTGATAAATCAGGCAACCCTACAGTTACCAATGACGGCGTCACAATTGCCAAAGAAATCGAGCTGAAAGACAAGTTTGAGAATATGGGAGCAAAACTTGTCAAGGAAGTCGCTTCACGCACACAGGATAATACAGGAGACGGGACAACTACAGCAACATTGCTCGCACAGGCAATGATCAGTGAAGGCATACGTAATATTACAGCGGGTGGCAATCCGATTGAAATCAAAAGGGGAATCGATAAAGCAACCGCTAAAGCCGTTGAATACCTGCAGACCCAGAGCAAGGAAGTAAAGGATAAGGAAAGAATCATACAGGTAGGAACAATTTCTGCCAACAATGATGAGGAAATAGGCAAACTGATATCCGATGCTATGGACAGGGTCGGATACAATGGCGTAATTACCGTAGACGACTCCAAAACAATGGAGACAACCCTGGAAGTTGTTGAAGGCATGCAGTTTGACAGAGGATATGTCTCACCGTATATGGCAACCGATCAGGAAAAAATGGTTTGTGAACTTGAGAATCCGTACATCCTCCTTACAGACAAGAAAATCAATAATGTAAACCAGATAGTACCGGTGCTCGAAAAAGTCGCACAGGAAGGAAAACCCCTCCTGATAGTCGCACAGGATGTAGAGGGGGATGCACAGGCAGCCCTTATTCTCAATATTATGAGAGGGTCCCTCAAAGTCAGTGCGGTCAAGGCCCCCGGATTTGGTAACGACCAGAAGGATATGCTGGAAGACCTGGCTGTCCTGACAGGCGGAACTGTTGTCAGTGAAGACAAGGGAATGAAACTCGAGGATGTTACCGACGATATGCTCGGAAGTGCCCACAAGGTCAGTGTGGACAAGCAGAAGACCACAATCATTGAAGGTAAAGGGGATAAAGGTGCTATCGAAAGCCGTATGAAAATGATAGAGTCTCAGATCAATATCACTGATGCTGAATACAAGAAGAAGGAATTGCAAAAAAGACTGGCCAAACTCGGCGGTGGTGTGGCAGTAATCAAAGTTGGTGCTGCAACAGAAACCGAACTTGAAGAAAGGAAGATGAGAATCGACGATGCCCTCAATGCCACAAAAGCCGCCGTTGAAGAAGGCGTACTTGCAGGTGGCGGTGTGACATTATTCCATGCAATCCCAAGTCTGGAAACCCTGGAACTCGAGAAAGAGCAGATGGTTGGTGCCAATATTGTTAAAAAGGCTCTTGAAGCACCCCTGCGCCAGATTGCACACAACGCAGGTAAGGAAGGTGCCGAGGTGATAGCACTTATTAAAGCCGAAGCTGACGAAGAAGTGGGCTACAATGCCAAGAAGGGAATCGTTGAAAACCTTTACAATGCAGGTGTAATTGACCCGACAAAAGTAGTCAGAAGCGGCTTACAGAATGCAGCCTCTATTGCAGGAATGGTACTCTCCACCGAAGCCCTTGTCGCTGAATACGATGAGGAAAAGGATGAGAAGGCACCTGCAATAATAATCTGATGGCATAGGGCAAGCCCTGCCATCTTGCAGGGCTTTTTTGAGGCTTTACACCCGGGGGGGGGAGAATGTCTTCAAAAAAACACTCCAAAAGTATAAAGCCCTGAAACATTGAATTTAATGAGGGAGGATAATTATGGACCTGAATAATTTCACACAGAAAGCCCAGGAGGCAATACAAAATTCCCGCACCATTGCTGCAAGATATTATCATCAGCAGATTGATACGGAGCATCTGTTCCTTTCTCTTTTAGAACAAAGGGAAGGACTTGTGCCTTCATTGCTTGACAAGATGAATATTTCCAGTGCAATGGTAAAAGAACAACTCGAAAAACATTTGTCAGGTCTTGGGCAGGTATCAGGTCCGGGAAGCGAGAATGTTTACTTCACCCAGAAAGCCATCCGGGTACTGGATAATGCTGCAACCCTTGCGAGTAAGATGAATGATGAATATACCAGTGTAGAGCATATACTGGTATCCCTGGCCCGGGAAAAGGACAGCTACAGCAAGAAACTACTCGAGGAATTCGGGGCAGATGAAGAACGCCTGAACCAGGCGATAAAGGAAATCAGGGGGAATCGCAGAGTGACATCAGAAAACCCGGAGGATACATATGAACCTCTGGAAAAATACGGCATAGATTTTACAGAACTTGCCAACCAGGGGAAACTTGACCCGGTAATCGGCAGGGATCATGAGATCAGGCATACGATAGAAATACTGTCCCGCCGCAGGAAGAATAACCCGGTACTTATCGGAGAAGCAGGTGTGGGTAAGACCGCCATTGTGGAAGGACTGGCGCAGCGTATTGCAAAAAAGGACGTTCCCGATGCAATGAAGAACAAACGTATAGTGGCCCTGGACATGGGTTCCCTGGTCGCAGGAGCCAAGTTCCGGGGAGAATTTGAGGAAAGGCTCAAGGCAGTCCTGAAGGAAGTAGCTGAATCTGAAGGCCAGATTATACTGTTCATCGATGAATTGCATACCATTGTAGGAGCAGGAGCCACTGAAGGTGCAATGGATGCCGGCAATCTGCTCAAACCTATGCTGGCCAGGGGAGAACTGCACTGTATAGGTGCAACCACCCTTGATGAATATCGGAAATACATCGAGAAAGATGCAGCTCTGGAACGCAGGTTCATGCCTGTGATGGTGAATGCTCCGGATGTCGAGAACACAATCTCTATTTTGAGGGGTCTGAAAGAGAAATATGAGGTTCATCACGGAGTACGGCTCAAGGATAGTGCCCTTGTAGCAGCCGCCGTGTTGAGTGACCGATATATATCGGACAGGTTCCTGCCTGACAAAGCCATAGACCTGCTGGATGAGGCAGCATCCAAAGTCAAGACTGCCATTGACAGCAAACCGGCCAGCCTGGATGAAGCTGACAGGAAACTGATGCAACTTGAAATCGAGAAGGAAGCCCTGAAAAAGGAAAAAGATGCTGCTTCAAAGGAAAGGCTGCAGAGCCTGGAGAAAGAGATATCAGAAATACGGGCCGAATCCGATGCAATGCGCACTCGCTGGGAAAATGAGAAGGCCACCATTGCAAAACTGAACAGCCTCAAAGAGCAGATCGATGATACCAAGACCCAGCTGGAACTGGCAGAGACAGAAGGCGATTTTGAAAAGGCATCCCGCCTGAAATACGGTACCCTGGTCCCCCTGCAGCATGAATACGAGGAAGAGGAAAATCGGCTGAAGGAAAAACAAACCAATATGTTGCTCAAGGAAGAAGTGGATGAGGAGGATATCGCCCATGTAGTAAGCGAGTGGACCAGAATCCCGGTTACCAAACTCATGGAGGGAGAAAGGGAAAAACTGGTGCATCTGGAGGATCGCCTGCATGAAAGAGTGATCGGCCAGAACGAGGCAGTAAAGGCCGTTTCAGATGCTGTGATCCGTGCCCAGGCGGGAATCAAGGACCCCCGCCGGCCAATCGGCAGTTTCATCTTCCTGGGACCTACCGGTGTGGGTAAGACCGAACTCGCCAAAGCCCTTGCAACCGAACTTTTCGATAGCGAAGATCATATGATCCGCATTGATATGTCCGAGTACATGGAAAAACACACAGTTGCAAGGCTTATCGGTGCACCGCCAGGCTACATCGGCCATGATGAAGGGGGCCAGCTTACCGAAGCCGTACGCAGGAATCCCTACTCGGTAATCCTGTTTGATGAGATCGAAAAAGCCCATCATGATGTATTCAATATCATGCTCCAGTTGCTCGATGACGGCAGGCTGACCGATTCAAAAGGCAGGACTGTGGATTTCAAGAATACAATAGTGATCATGACCTCCAATATCTGTGTGGATTACGCCATATCCAAACTTGAAGAAGGAGTTGCCTACAGCAAGATGCAGGAGACGGCCATGAACGAACTCACCAAACACTTCAGGCCGGAATTCCTCAACCGTATCGACGAGATCGCCATATTCCGCGCCCTTACCAAGGACCAGCTGACATACATCGTGGATATCAAGATAGAGGACCTTGTGCAGAGGCTCAAAGAGCGCAGAATTGATCTTGAAATCACTGACCGGGCGAAGAAATACCTGGGAGATGCTGGCTACAGTGAGACGTACGGTGCGAGACCACTGAAAAGAGTCATTCAGAACGAACTTGAAACCGAGGTCGGCAAACGTATTGTCAGTGGAGAGGTGATGGAATCCGATACTGTTGTTGTCGATGCCGATGAGCGGGGCCTTAATTTCGAGATCAGAAAGGGAGAAGAACATACATGATCTCCCTTTTTCTTTTTGAATTAACTCATTTTTCATAATACTGTCTGGGAATCCTCATGATAGGAGATTCCAGATATAGCATCAGGGACAAAAACAGGATAGTGGAGAATATCCACACATAGGAATTTAGCAGGAAATAGGACAGTATTGTTGAGAAAAATAGTATTGATACAGCACCCATGGCCCTGGGACCGCGAAGTTTGGGATAAGGATGGTCACTGACCATTAGATAACACAACAGCACGACCAGGCCAAAGATAACCCAGGTATAGATATACTGGGGGGCAAGCAGGGCGTAGGACGATAAAACCACAGCAGAAGCCGTGATCGGCAATCCCTCAAAATCCGGGATCGTTTTCTTCTTTGTGTTGAAACGGGCAAGCCGCAATATCCCACATACCAGATACAGGCACGCAAAAACACCTGCTGCATAACGCAGGGAAACTGTGGTACCTAAAAAGATCAGGCATGAGGGGGCCACTCCGAAAGAAACAGCATCTGCAAGGGAATCAAGGTATTCCCCCATTGGACCCTGACTTATGGTACGTGCAAGATAACCATCCATCCCATCGGCTACCGCTGCAATCAGCACAAAAACAAAACCCAGCTCAATCTGTCCACTGAAGGCTGCGAAAATAGCCAAAAGTCCGAAAACAGCGTTTGTTAATGTCATTATGTCCGGCAGGACCAGGTCCTTGAAGATATCCATCCATTACCTCTCATGATGTGGGATTTTTGCAATTTTGGTATCGCCTGCATATACCCTATCCCCTTTACTGACACAAATATCAAATCCTTCAGGGATAGTAACATCCACCCGGGACCCCAGCCTTATCATTCCAATCTTTTCTCCCTGCAGGATTTCATCCCCTTCCTCCACATAAGTAACTATCCGGCGCGCCAGGAAACCAGCTATCTGGGTTACTTCTATTTTTCCAACGGATGTCTGCAGCAGGATATTTGTTCTCTCATTGCGTGAGGAATCCTTGGTAAATGCCGGCAGATATCTTCCTTTGAAGTGTTTTACAGATAAAACTTTACCGCAAAAGGGAGCGCGATTTACATGAACATTATTAAGGTTCATGAAGATGCAAACCTTACGGCCCCTGATATCAGAAATTTTACCATCGGCCGGGGCAAGGATACAGCTTTTACAGAGAGTGGAATCCCTCTTAGGATCACGGAAAAAGAAAACAAAAAATATTGTCAGCAAGCCAAACCCAAAAGTGGAGTAGAGGAATATTTGGCTTCCGGAAAACAGGCTCAGAAAGAAAGTATTTCCGCCCAGCAGAGGCACATCCACCATTGATTGAACGTTAAATATCTGTAATCGCGAAGTTACATACATAAATCCCATTGCAATTGTGAGCAATGAGGCCGTAAAGACCCAGCTATGAGAACCTTTTGCAAGCATTTACCTGTTTCCTGCAATTTTATCAATAATGTCCTTTAACCTGAATCTTGAAAGGGACACAAGTCCGTCAATCAGATCGAAGAGCTGGGGAAGAATCTTCAAAACAGCATAGCCTATTACAAAGAGGGCTACCGCCGAACCCATCTTGGCAATCATATGATGGGCAATCTCAAAACTTTCTGCACCAAACCATTGCTCCCCATAAGCTATAATTACAAAAACATCACGAAAAATATTCAGTATATAGATAACCGGTACTGAAACCATAAATGCCTGGAACAATTTAGAAGCGGGCGCCCTGACAGAAACGATAAGGCCACTAAAGAGGGCAATACTTTCAATAGCAGTGCAGGCAAGGATAATCTCCACTGTATAACCATTGTAGGAGATCAGGTTCCAGGAATCCTGAGTAACTTGATAACCCAGAACGCCAAGAACCCATGTGATGTTATCCGTAACAGTAGCAATAATCCAGTAATTAAGTGAAGGTAACTGGGCAAAAGGAAAATAAAATAGCGAACCTATTGCAGTCGCGCTGGTGACCATTGAAGTAATATCCAGATTCGCAATCGGCAGGGTCTTTGATCTGTACTCATCTACCATCGAGTAAGCCATCATAAGACAGAAGCAGGCAATCATTATTGTAAGGAATACATTGAAATAATCGTTAATTTCCATATAATGGATTGGCTGGTAAGCCCAGTGCGTACCAAAAGTAATCCATCCAAAAGCACCTATCAGTTTACGATAGGATAATTTACCGGGAAGAATAGCTGAAAGAACCATTAATCCTATTGCTATCAATAAAATATAATCTGTCATTTTGGAAGCACCTTGATAAGTATCCAATCTTAATATAGTATTATCCTATTAAGGTTTTGTCAGAATGAGACCGAAAACACCCCTACTAACAGTCGATGGCGTAATTATATTAAATGGAAAGATAGTACTTATTAAAAGGAAAAATGAACCTTACAGGGGATCGTTTGCCCTGCCGGGTGGTTTTGTAGAGATTGGCGAAACCACAGAAGAAGCGGTAAAGAGAGAAGTAATGGAGGAAACGGGGCTTCTAATCAAAATACTCAAATTGGTTGGTGTATATTCAGACCTTTCCCGTGATCCCAGGGGTCACACAGTATCCGTGGCCTACCTTGCAGTAGCCAAAGGCGAACCAAAGGCAGATACAGATGCTGCAGACGTTGGATGTTTTGATCCCAACAACCTGCCAGAGCTCGCTTTTGACCACCAGCAGATTCTAAATGATGCAGGAGATGATATTGATGGAATTTTGTCCAAAATGTAAGAGTATGATGTTTCCCAGTAACGGGGACCTTAAGTGTCGCAAATGTGGATATGAGAAAAGCAGAGAAGAAGGCACAGAAAACATGGTTTCGAAAGCCAAACGTGATGAACATGAGGTTACAGTGCTTGAGGAAAATGTCGATGAAGGATTACCTACAACCCTTGCCCAGTGTCCGGAATGTGGGAATAACAAAGCCTACTGGTGGATGCGACAACTACGTTCGGCAGATGAATCGGAGACCAGATTCTTTAAGTGTACAAAATGCAGTTATACCTGGAGAGAATATGACTGATTCCTCCGACAAAATAAAAACTTATATAACCTGTCGCGTATAATGATTTTCAGATTTTAAAATAATCAGGCGGAGCGACAAAATGTTAGAGGCAACAATTGATGCATCACTTCTGAAAGATTCCATTGAATCATTATCTGTATTGGTTGACGAAGCCCGAGTACACATCTCACCCGAAGGTATAGGCGTGAAAGCTGTGGACCCGGCCAACGTTGCCATGGTCAGCTTTGAACTTCAGGCTGATGCCTTTGATGAATACCAGGCAGAGGAAAGCGAGATTGGCTTAGACCTTACAAGAGTACTGGACATATTGGGTGTCGCAGAAAAAACGGACAAAGTGAAGATGAGACTGGAAGAGGATTCCAGGAAACTCTCCATAAGCATTGGCGGAATATCATATACACTTACATTGCTTGATCCATCTACAATCCGTGCAGAACCCAGGATCCCACAGCTCGAACTGCCTGCAGAGATCGTTGTGAACGGTAAAGGATTCAGCAGGACCGTAAAAGCAGCCGAGAAGATAAGTGACCATATGTCAATGGGAGTTGAAGGAGAAATCTTCTTCCTGGAAGCAGAAGGCGACACAGATCGTATGCGTCAGGAAATGCCCCGCGATGAACTGATAAGCATCACCCCGGCACCTGCACGATCGTTGTTTTCCCTGGATTATCTATCTGACATCATTAAACCTGCCTCTAAATCCAATGAGGTAACCCTTCAGATAGGAAATGATTTCCCTATCAAGATCAATTTTGAAATTGCAGGTGGAAGAGGAAAGGTCGGATACCTGCTGGCCCCCAGAATAGAGTCTGAGTAAATTATGGAAAGGGCAGAACTTGCACTGTACCCCTTTACATCCGCCGCTTCGCAATATGTCGGAGAACTGGATTTTGATCTGGACCGCCTTATAAATTCAAGGGCATTCCAATCAGCCAGACTCAGGGGTGAGGAAAGATTAATCCAGTCTCTGACCACGGGCATCAGTAAACCCTCCCTCACAAATACAGATGAGGGACGGGTACTCACAGAACTTCTTTCCTACCCTTATGCAAGAATACTCGTATCCTGCCTGAACGATTCCTACCTTAACCGTAAATATTCTCATGCTGAAGCCGAAGCTGCATATTCCCTGCTGTTAGAGAGAGAAGATTTTTTTCTCAGGGAAATAGGAGAAGAATTCGGAATCCATGCCAAACAGCACGAAAGAGGCTTCCATTTACATTTTGCGGATTTCTTGAAATATTCCACAACCCTCAAAGCAATTGAGTGGAAACTGATAAACCAGAGAATGGTACATGGCAACGTTTTTGTTGAAAGAAAAGATTTTGCCCGATTGCTGCAGGAAGCAATTAAAAAAAGTATTCATGACAGCCTGCCCCTCAAAGTTCCCGAAAAGACCTGCACCGATTGTTCAGATGCACTGTCACGATTGAAGGAACTCCTCCAGCAAAAGAAAGGTGATATTGAAAGTGGACAGACAGGAGAAGTAGACAGTAAACTGTTTCCTCCCTGCATCAATTATGCCATCAATAATGTTCGCACAGGGGTAAACCTTGCTCATTCAATGCGTTTTGCAATGACTTCCTTTTTGGCAGGTATTGGCATGACAGTGGATGATATAATCAACATGTTCAATGTATCCCCGGATTTTGATGAAGAAAAAACACGATACCAGATTGAACATATTGCCGGTTCCTCAGGTACAAAATATACTCCTCCCTCATGCAGTACCATGAAGACCTACGGCAATTGCCATGGAGCCGATGAACTTTGCAAAAGAATCAATCATCCCCTGAACTATTATCGCAGGAAAATGTGGTATAAAAATAAATCAAAAAAGCCTGCGACTACAAAAGAAAAGAAAGATACAGAGTAACTGCCATAAATCACAGCACTCGTATCACTTAGCACCTCTTCCCACCATTGCACTGATAGTATCACTGGAAAGAATTCCAACAAGACAACCTCTGTCATCAACCACAGGAAGGGCCGAGATGGCATTATCTTCCATTATAAGAGCTGCATTTGAAAGGCTTTCATCTGGATGAGATGTCAAAATATCCCGTGACAGTATTTTTTCGATGGAACTTATCTTGTTGGCAACAGCCCTTGTGATATCCCAGGAAGTCACTATACCAGTAATACGGCCACTTGCTGCCAGAATCGGAATATGTGTTGCATTATTCAAAATCATTAGTTGTGCCGCCTCTTCCAGCGTGCACCCTTCACGGAGAGTCGACACATCCTCCGACATGACATCTCCCACGGTGAGATGCCCCAGGAAAGTGGATAGAAGATAATTTAATTGCCCCTTTTCCAGCAAGAAGGCGTCATGCCCAAAATGTGAAATGAGTTTACGATACTGCACATTTATATCATTGGAACCCAGCGCCTGGACTATTTCCTCAGACTGGTAGGAAGGATAAAGCCAATCCGAAGAGACAGAAATAATCATAAATTCTGATTCTATATTGCTGAAACTTTTTGCAAGGGAAAAACCATTACTTAGATCAAAATTGTCAACTGCTCCGGTAAGATAAAGATAGGAATTTGGGTCAAAACGGCTGGTAAAAGTATCACCCTGATGATGTAGATAACTCTCCACCTGGAACATTTCGTTTTCCCTGGTATCCCTGCCAAACTTATCATGCATGGAATCATCGCTCAGGTAAGTGATGTGTCCGATCATGCGTGCAAGGGAAAGACCCTGTTTGGGTAATTCCCCACCATAATAATCCCCATCATTCCAATAAGGGTCCCGAATTATTGCCTGTCTTGCAACCTCATTAAAGGCAATCTGCTGGGGCGAGGAAATTGCCGTGGATGCAAGTACAATGGCTTTTTTCATGAAATCCGGGTAGGAAACGGTCCACTGCAGAACCTGCATGCCTCCCATGGAACCCCCGGCTATGGCATAAAGACTGGATATACCCAAATTTTTAAGCAATTTGTACTGCAGGTTTACCATGTCTTCAATAGTAATACGGGGAAAAGACAAACCATACGGCAAACCGGATTGGGGATTGGTGGAGGCCGGACCTGTGGTTCCCTTACACCCCCCCAGAACGTTAGAACAGATTACAAAGTATTTATTGGTATCAAAGGCTTTCCCGGGCCCAATTACAATATCCCACCATCCCGGTTTTTTATCGCCTTCATGCCAGCCGGCAGCATGGGCATCCCCCGTGAGAGCATGACATATAAGAATCACATTGGATTTGTCAGAATTAAGTTTGCCATAGGTCTCATAAGCTATGGAAACCCCTGCCAGTTCATCACCATTCACAAGCCTGAAGAGTTCTTTTAGATGATGATGATGTTTTGTTTCCACATAACCTACAGACCTCTCGGTCATACATCCACCTCGTTCAACGCCTGATCAAGGTCTGCGATCAGGTCTTTTGCATCCTCGATACCAATGGACAAGCGGATGTAATCAGGCGTAACACTGGTACTTGCCTGTTCTTCGGAGGTAAGCTGCTGATGGGTGGTGGAAGCGGGGTGGACAACGAGACTCTTTGCATCCCCGATATTGGCAAGATGGGAAAACAGTTCAAGATTTTCTATGAATTGTTTACCTGCCTCAAATCCTCCCTTGATACCGAATCCTACGATCGGTCCGAAACCCCCTTTGAGATACCTTGCAGCCCTTTCATGACTGATATGGTCTTCAAATCCCGGATAATTTACCCATGCAACTTTCGGATGACGCTGCAAGAAACGGGCAATCTCGAATGCATTTTCAGAATGCTTTTTCACACGCAAGAAAAGAGTCTCCAGTCCTTGCAGGAAAAGGAACGAATTAAAAGGACTTACTGCCGCTCCCAGATCCCTTAGCCACTGGACCCGGGCCTTCATGACAAAAGCAACGTTACCCATTTCAGGAACTTCCTTGAAAGCATCCCAGTACACCAGCCCATGATAACTCGGGTCAGGTTCAGTGAACTCAGGGAATTTACCGTTGCTCCAGTCGAAATTGCCGGAATCTATTATGACACCTCCAATAGAGGTTCCGTGGCCACAGACATACTTGGTAGCGGAAAGAACGACAATATCAGCACCGTATTCGATGGGTTTCACAAGCCCGACACCGACTGTGTTGTCCACGATCAGCGGTATACCGGCTTGGTGGGCGATGGCCGCAATTGCTTCAAAATCCGGGACATCGAGTTTGGGATTTCCTATGGACTCGATATACACAGCCCGGGTATTCTCATTGATGGCCTGCCGGAAGGCTTCCGAGTCGGTGGAATTCACAAAGGTGGTCTTCCTGCCCAGTTTGGGGAATGTATGGTTGAATAACTGGTATGTCCCACCATAGAGGTTATCGGCAGCCACAATCTCATCACCCAGTTGGGTGATAGTCAGCAGAGCAAGGGAAATGGCCGACATGCCGGAGGAAACCCCTAAAGCGCCTGTTCCTTCTTCCAGGGCCGCCATCCTCTTTTCAAAGACATCGGTGGTAGGATTCATCATGCGAGTGTAAATATTGCCAAATTCCTTCAGGGCAAACAGGTTTGCCGCGTGTTCTGTATCATCAAAGACATAGGCTGTGGTCTGGTAGATGGGAACAGCCCTTGAACCTGTGGTGGGATCCGGTTCCTGTCCAGCATGTATGGAAAGGGTTTCCGGATCATAATTATTTGATCTGCTCATTGTTTACACCTCAATCGACATTAAGGTTATATTTTACTGCTATCTCCTTAAAGGCATCTGAAAGATAGTCTATCTTTTCCCTGCTGAGGCCATAGGTGTTCAGTTTCCATGCCCTGGTGGCACCCGGGAACATCCCGACAATCCCTAGTTTTGAAAGTTCGTCACTCAGGAAGAAGCCACGGCGTTTGTGTTCCTTTGCCACTTTATCGAAGGTCTGTGTTGTATCCACTTTGGTCAGTGTGTGTCTACGGGGGTACTCAGAAATCACCTTGTTGCCTTCTATTTTCAAGAACTCTTCCATGAACCGATTGGAATTGCGGACCTCCTCATCCCAGTTCTGTGTACGTTTTTTCACATGCGGGAATGAGGCCATCATGGCAAGCAGGGTACCTCCCATAAGAGTACATCCCATCATCTCCACTTCCTTGATGCCGAACTTACGTCCAGTTACATCTCCCTTCATCTGGGTTGTGCGGAAGATGAGGTCTGCATACTCATCCGTTGTGGCCAGCACCCCTGAGGGAGCCGGGGAGGCCATACTTTTGTGACCGGAACCTACCACGAAATCGGCACCCAGTTTCTTGCCATCGACAGGCATCACACCCACGGTGTATGCACCGTTATAGAGCACCGGTATGTCATAATCATGTGCAACCCCGGCTATGGATTTGATATCGTGTTCATTTGCATACTGGTAATCAAAGTGGTCCATCATCATAAGGGAAGGAGGTTTTCCGTCCTCTCTGATAACATCCTCTATCTTTTCGGCCGTTGAGCCAACATCTACCTTGTTGTCATCGTCCAGTGGTATTTCCCTGATCTTGCCTCCGGCAGCCTCAACTGCCAGGAATTCCGTGTAATGTGCCAGGGATGAAACGATTACCGGATCATCTTTTTCCACAAGAGAAGATGTAACTGCCTGGAAACCTCTCCTGGCCCCGGGAACCACCCTGGCAGTATCCATATTCACAAAGCCTGCCAGTTCTTCGTGGAAATCAGCAATTGGAGGGCGACTAATTTTGTCGAGACGAAAAGGCTTGCGGCATGAGTCACAAGTGGAATATCCATCCCCGTAGGATATGAGAGCCTTCCTTGCCTCAGGTGTAAGTCTGCCTGCAGCCTGGATAGGCTGGATGTTTATATTTCCCTCTTCCCTGTACCTCAATCCTATACGGTCAACTATTTGGGGAAAATTGGCCTGTTTTTCAGAAGTACCTTTTTCGAGGGCCTCAATAACCGATTTAAGGTTAGCAGTAGATTTCATGAATGCGTCTTCTTCCACGGCAGACATGCCGGTGGGAAGGGATCGACGAATTATCTCCCGCATATCCTCCAGCTCAAAAAAGGCCTCAAAGGTCTTCTCTATCAAATGGTCTTTGGAGCCTTTCATTTTCTTCCTCCTAAAGGCCGGGGTGAGAGTCGAACTCACCTACACCGATCTGCAGTCGGTTGCATAACCGCTCTGCCACCCGGCCGATACGTATCCATTATTAATCCACATCATTGTTTTTCCAGATGAAAAACTATAAAGAAGAGATAAAGGCAGCCAGTGCCTTCATCGCTTCTTTCGTGGTGGTTGGTGTTTGCAGACATTTGATGCCCTCAATTCACAATAGTGAATTAACAATTGTGAATTGTTGCCCCTTGTATATATAATTTGTGGAGGAATAGCAAAAAGAAAAGTTAGTCATTACTGATCGTCAGGGCAGGCATCATCAGCCCTGAGCTGGCGGCAAATCTCACAGAACCTGTGAGAGAGATCATCAACCGTACCATTCTGGATATCGACCGCAAGACTGGCTATAGAAGCTTTTATTTCGTCATCAAATTCAATCCTGTAACCTCTTTTTTTGGTAAGATACTGGGAAACCGCTGAAGGAGCCATCCCGAAAAGCTTAGCCACTTCCTGTTGGGTTACACCGTTATCCACCAATTCTTTTGCAAGGGCAGCCCTGATAGCAGGCAGGACATCCCATACCACAACCTGACACGGAGTTTCAGTTTTCATATTCTCACGCTTCATTTTCTATAGATATTGACCTACAGGTATATCACTATTGTGAATGGCAGTTGGTGCTTTCTACCGAACATACGTGCAAAAACTTAAAAGGCATAAAAAGATAATATGTTCACAATTGTGACACGGACGTATTAAGCATTAAAGAACGATAAAATATCACAATAAATAAAGGAGGTCACAATGAACACCAACAAGGATGATACAGGAAATATCATCTATCTGGACCATGCAGCCACAACATTTACTGATCCGAAGGTACTGGAGACGATGATGCCATATTTCACTGAAAATTTCGGCAACCCCTCTTCACCTTACGATATGGCAAACGTATCCAAAGAAGCGGTTGACAGTGCCCGACAGCAGGTGGCCACTGCCATCAATGCAGATACAGATGAGATATATTTTACAGGTGGAGGGACCGAGTCCGACAACTGGGCAATCAAGGGTATTGCCTTTGCCAACAGGAAAAAAGGCAACCATATAATCACCTCCTCCATAGAACACCATGCAGTCCTGCATACATGCCAGTGGCTGGAAAAGCAGGGTTTTGAGGTTACCTATCTTCCAGTGGACAAATACGGACAGGTCAGAACAGAGGATGTAAAAAAAGCCATCCGGGACGATACAATCCTGATATCTGTAATGCTGGCAAACAACGAGATCGGCACAATTCAACCAATCCCCCAAATTGGCAGGATAGCCCGGGAGAAGAACATCTATTTCCATACGGATGCCGTACAGGGCATCGGTCAGGTGCCTGTGGATGTAGAAGCTCTGAATGTGGATTTACTCTCCCTCTCCTCCCATAAATTCTACGGACCAAAGGGTGTAGGTGCCCTGTATATCAAAAAAGGCACCCGGCTCGATAACCATAGCCATGGGGGTGCCCAGGAGAAGAAAAAGAGGGCAGGCACAGAAAATGTTCCCGGTATTGTGGGAATGGGTGCAGCTATCGAACAGGCCACATCTCAACTGGAAGAGCATGCCGCTCATATGAAAAAACTGAGAGCACAGCTGGTAGAAGGCCTCCTGCTGATCCCGGCCACCCACCTTGCAGGCCATCCGGAAAAACGCTTGCCGAACAATGTGAACGTAATCTTTGAATACATAGAAGGCGAATCCATTCTGTTGATGCTGAATTCGTACTCTATTGCAGCCTCTACGGGAAGTGCCTGTACCTCGGCTTCCCTTGAACCGTCACATGTGCTTATTGCCTGCGGATTCCCCCATGAGGTCGCACACGGGTCCCTGCGCCTGACCCTGGGAAAGGAAAATACGGAAGAGGATGTGGATTACCTGTTGCAAACGCTGGAGCCAATTATCAGGAGGCTCAGGGCGATGTCACCTATGACACCAAAGGAACAGAGGGAATGATATTAATGATGTACAGTGAAAAAGTAATGGAACATTTCATGAATCCCCACAACGTAGGCGAGATGGAAAATCCCGACGGAGTCGGAGAGGTAGGCAATCCCCAGTGCGGAGACATCATGCGGATATACCTGCGCATTGAGAATGATGTAATCACAGATGCAAAGTTCATGACCTTCGGATGCGGTGCCGCCATCGCATCCAGTAGTATGGCAACCGATCTGATCAAAGGCAAGACCCTTGAAGAAGCCTGGGAGGTTACAAACAAGGCAGTGGCAGAGGCACTTGAAGGATTACCCCCTGTAAAAATGCACTGTTCGGTACTGGCTGAAGAAGGCATACACAAGGCAATCAATGATTATAGGGAAAAACAGGGTTTTGAGCCTTTGAAGGAGAAAACCGATGCTTAATGATACTGAAAAAGAACTCTATAGCCGCCAGATAATGATGGTCGGTGAAGAAGGCCAGGAGAAACTTAAAAACGCAACCGTAATGATAGCCGGCTGTGGAGGTCTGGGTTCACCAATTATGCATTACCTTGCTGTTGCCGGTATAGGTCACATCCGCCTTGTCGATAAGGATACTGTTGAAATGAGCAATCTCAACAGACAAATACTGCACTGGCACCGGGATATCGGAAAAAGCAAGAGCCAGTCTGCTGAAGAAAAACTTGCAGAACTCAACCCCAACATCGAACTGGAAGCCTTCAATAAGGAAATCAATGCCGAAAACATAGATAAATTGATACAGGGAGCAGATATAATCGTAGATGCGCTGGATAACTATGAAACACGAATGTTGCTCAACAGGGCCGCAATCCGACAATCATTGCCTCTGGTCCACGGTGCAGTTCACGGATTCCACGGGCAACTCACTACAGTCATCCCGGGCAAAACACCCTGCATTGAATGTTTGATCCCTGAAAAACCCCCGAAAGAAGTATTTCCAATCATCGGTTGCACCGCAGGCGTAGTGGGTACGATGCAGGCAAACGAGGTGATCAAGTACCTGCTTGGCTGGGAAGATTTACATACCGGCCATATTGTAATGTGGGACGGCAGGAGCGGAACGTTAGACAGGATGAAAATATGCCGCAGGATGGACTGTCCAGAGTGCGGCCACTTATAATATGAAAAACATGACAAATAACAAATTGAAACAACTGGAAGATTTCATACAATCCACCGGCCCAGTTGCAATTCTTTTTTCGGGAGGTGTGGACAGCAGCCTGCTTTCGGTTGTCTCCAGGGAAGTGCTTGGGGACAAACATATTTGCATCCTGTTGAATTCCCCACTCATACCCGAATATGCGGTATGCAGGGCAAAACAAACTGCCCATGATTACGGATTAAAGCTGCATGTACTGGATATTGATCCCCTTGAATATGAAAATATAAGAATGAACCCGAGGGATCGCTGTTACCACTGTAAGAAGAAAGTAATAGAAATTGCAAGGAAATATGCTGCATCCCTGGGTTATACGGTTATTGCTGATGGTACCAACGTCTCGGATACACAGACATTGCGACCGGGGCTTGCCGCCAGTCGGGAAGAGAGAATACTTCATCCTTTCGTATCTGCAAATATCACCAAAGCAGATATCAGGCAGATAGCAAAACAAAAAGATTGCGATTTCTGGGACCTGCCTTCTTCTGCCTGTCTGGCCTCACGTATACCCTATGGCGAGATGCTGGACGTCGAGAAACTCGGCAAAATTGAACAGGGAGAGGATATTCTGCACAGAATGGGATTTTTGCAATGCCGGATGAGATTGCATGACGGGGGAACCCTTGCCCGTATAGAAGTCCCCGCTGAACAGATTCCAACAGCCATCCTAAAAATGGATGATCTAATCAGTCACCTGAAAGCTACAGGGATCAAACATGTCTGCCTGGACCTCGAAGGCTACAGAAGTGGCAGCATGGATGAGACCTGAGATCAGCGTTGTTTGTACTTGCGACAGCTGTTCACAAAATCATCTACAGGGAAGGAACCAGGGTGGGCGTGCATGTAACTTGCCACGGAATTGTGTTCATAGATACCATCCATACCATCAACAATTCCTTTGCCCCGCTCCATAGTGTAAGCCAGACGGCTGTCAGACGCACAATCTGTTACAGAGTAATGGAATTCATGGCCACGTACTTCTCCCCTGAATATGGGGGAATCGGCCTGACCTTTGGTATAGCCCAGTGCCTGCAATTTTTTCGTCATGACGGTCTCAGCGGGGAAAAGATCCGCCAGTTTATAGACCCTCTCCTCTATTTCGTAGGAAGTGCAGAGATATTGCAGACCACCGCATTCCCCATAGATTGGCATCCCATCTGCTGAAAGGTCCTTTAGCTTATGAGTGGTCCGTGACTTTTCAAGTTCTGCTATGTGGAGCTCGGGATAACCGCCTCCGAAGTACATGCCGTCCACATCAGGAATATCACCTTCAAGCGGGCTGAAGAATTTGATTTCAGCCCCGGCCCTGCGGAAGGAGTCCAGCATGTCCTGATAGTAGAAACAAAATGCACTGTCCATTGCAACACCTATTGTCACATCCGCCTCCTTGTCGGGTATGCATTCCTCAGGGGCAGCCGGGAGAGGTTCTTTTGCCAGGGACAGCACAGTATCCAGATCAACGTTTTCCTCGATGAAGTTACCCAGTTTTTCCAGATCATAATCCCGTTCATCGGCCATATGTAATCCGAGGTGACGGGATGGAACGGTCAGGTCCTGATTCCTTGGAAGGGCACCAACTACCGGCACATCCCCCAGGGCATCCCTGATCATTTGAGCATGCCTGGGACTTCCCACCCGATTGAGAATCACCCCATCAATACGTACATCATTGTCAAATTCAGAGTAGCCTTTGATGAGGGCCGCAGCACTTCTGGACATACCGTGCACATTGACCACAAGGATCACAGGAGCACCCAGGGATTTGGCCACATGGGCCGAACTTGCAAGATCTGAAGAATTTATGCCGTCAAAAAGCCCCATGACACCTTCAACGACCCCTATATCCGCATCATTATAATTGCAATGAAAACTCTGCCTGACACCTTCCTCGCCCATCATGAATGTATCAAGGTTCCTTGAAGGTCTCCCGCAGATTGCGGTATGATGGGTGGGATCGATGTAATCCGGACCCACCTTATAGGGCTGCACGTTCATTCCCCGGCGGGTCAGGGCCGCCATGATACCCATGGAAACGGTTGTCTTACCGACTCCACTGTGTGTGCCTGCAATAACTATTGATTTTTTCATGGCACAAGTTGGTTTGATTTGGTATTTAAAATATGGGGCAGTAAGCTTCACTGTTACCGGATAAACTTAAGTTTATATACTCCCTTCACCATCCCAAATTAAACACCAATTACCGATATAGCATGACTCCTGAAAAACATCTCACAGATTCCTACGGACGCACTATAAAGAGCCTCAGGATATCGATTACTGATAGGTGTAATCTCAATTGTATTTATTGTCACAATGAAGGGAATATGAAAGCGGCAGATGAAATGTCAGCCAAAAAAATATCTGATATCATCAAGGCAGCCAGCCTGTATGGAGTAGACAGGGTGAAATTCTCCGGCGGAGAGCCACTTGTCCGCAGGGATTTCGAGGATATACTGAAACGCCTGCCCCCCTTGAAGGATGTATCTGCAACTACCAACGGGATACTGCTGGAAGAGAGGGCCCAAAGCCTCAAGGAAGCAGGACTGGATCGGATAAATGTAAGTTTGGATAGTGTTGATGACAAAAACTACAGTTTGATTACTGCAGCAAATCCGGGTGATGTATATAAAGTACTCAAAGGGATTGAAGAAGCAATCGAAGTTGGCCTTACTCCTGTAAAACTGAACATGGTAATGCTCAAAGGGATCAATGAAGACAAGATCGACCAGATGCTTGAATTTGTCCGTAAACACAAAGGCAACATCATACTACAACTCATACAGTTAATGGATTTCCAGGATGTTGTAAAATACCAGGTTGACGTGCAAGAAATTGAAAAACAACTTGAAGAAAGGGCCGATGAAATCCATGTACGCAAAATGCACCGCCGCAAAAAGTACATCATCGACGGTGCAGAAGTTGAAGTAGTAAGACCCATCGACAATACTGAATTCTGTGCCAATTGCAATCGGTTGCGTGTGACAGCCGACGGGAAACTCAAACCATGCCTGTTGGTAAATGATAATCTTGTGGATACAAAAGGCGCAAATTCAGAAGATATTCCACGGTTGCTGGAGGAAGTTGTGGAAAAAAGGGTGCCTTTTTTCAGGGAAATATCACGGAGTACTAACAGGTGAATTGTTACCTGAAAAGTATCTCTATATCCTCCTCGAATGCATCATTCACATGTGAACTCAACTCCGATTTTGTATTTTCCAGTTTCTCTTCCAGGGATTTCAGGAATTTTGTCTCATCTTCCAGTTTATCCTGTGTGGAAACAAAAGCCTCTTGCTTTTTTGAAATATCCTTTTCCATTGAGGTTTTCTGATGATACACATCCATCCAATCCAATTGGTCTCTTAACTGCTCGAGCCTGTTATCGTATTTCTTTTTATTCTCATATAAGGATTTGAGAGAAAAAGAGTTTTTTATTGAATGCAGCTGTTCAAGAGTTTTATTTTTCTTTTTATCCTTCAGACCAAGTGAATCACTTTGAAGTCTCAGAATTAATTCATCATATAACGGATCCAGATCGTAATCCAGTGCAGAGACAGGATCTTTCATGACAATACCAAGTATATTACGCACTTGTGGCGATAGGGTATGAATTCCGTTTTCATCCTGTTTTTTCATTCTGGATAATGCCTTGGATAATGGGGTGAACATTCTTTTGATATCAGCTTCTACATCCATGACCTGTTGCCTGACATCGTCAATTTCACTGTTAATTGCTTCTGCTCGTGGATATTCCAAACCGTTAATCAACTTTTCAAGATCTGATTTTGCATCCTGAATATTTGCATCCAGGGCGGTACACTTATTCTTCAATTCCTGAATTTTATTTCGACTATCTATAATTTCAGATTCCAGATTATGGATATCTTCAATATCTACAAATATATTGTTGATCATATCCAGCTTATTGCGGGGCTTTTCAATTGTAGAAAATAAATCACTTAAAGCATGGTTCAGGTTTGCAAGGTCGCCGTTTATTCTGTTATATTCAGTGGGATAGAGACTTTTTGCATAAAGCATGCTTTTTCGGGTATTGTCCAGGAAAGTATCCATATGGGAAAGCGATTCAATATAGAAGGCATAAGCCCCCTCTATGGAATTGTCATGTGGGACAGTGATTTTCTCATCAAGTATTTCCAGGTTATCAACAATAACATCCCGGTTTGAATCTGCGATCTTACCCATTTTCTTATCAGCTGATTCAATCGGTGTGGCATCCAGAAAGGAATTTTTGTCGACCCTGAGCTGTTCAAGTTTATTGCCAATATCGGAATAAAGATTGCTTATAAGGGGTTTTGCAGCATTAACTTCCTTTTCATACCTGATTTTACTCCATTCACGGAGTTTTTCAAATTCCAGATGTAATTCTTCAGGCTCATCCTTGCCCTTACCAAATAGTTTCTTGAGGAAATCCATATATTCAGATGAAAAAACATGGTGATTTGTTAAAAAGATTCTGCATGAAGAAGAATTGAACATAAATATTAAATCGACTCCCGGACACCAGGTTCAAATTAGAATCTCTAATACAGAAATAGAAGGATACAAAGAATAATAAATATTGGAATCCATTCTATATGCACAAAAAGGGAAGTGTCAAAAATGAAAGTCGAACTCAATGTTGATGGTGAAAATATAGAAATAAACGATTTTGTTCAGAAATTCCTGGGAAATACTGCGGCAGCTTCTGCAGAAAGTCTGCATGGTGTCGACCCGACATGGAAAGAGATCGACATCCATATCAAAAAATGATCAAAGTAATTTTTCTATTTCCGAGTTGTCCACCCGGGAAGTTGAATCCAGACTCAGAGGTGTTATAGATATGTGCCCCTTCTGGATAACTGCATGCACATCGGTACCTTCTTCACCCTGTGGCATAAGGCCACCTGCCAGCCAGTAATATGGCCTGTCCCTGGGATCATGACGCTCCTCCACTTCCATATTGTAAAACTTCCTTGCAAGACGGGTGATATCAATCTCGGTATCTTCTTCCACATCATGCGGCAGGTTCACATTCAATACATCAACGTTATCAGGCATCCCGTGTTCCAGGACCTTTTTCGCAATCCGGTTTACTACCTTGATACCAACGTCGAAATCATGTTCATAATCCCGCAGGTCATCGAACTTGAGCCCCTGTTCTATGACCTGGATGGAAACAGCAATTGCCGGGATGCCATAACTTGCACCTTCCAGAGCTGCACCCACGGTTCCTGAGGTAGTGGCGGTATCGGTACTTATATTTTCCCCGACATTGAAGCCCGATACAATCAGGTCGGGTTTTTCCTTCATAACCGAAAATATCCCCAGTATCACCGAATCAGTGGGAGTGCCGTCTATTGCATAAGCATCCACGCCATCTATCTTTGTACGGTTCATCCGCAGGGGCTCAAAAATAGAAATTGACCGCCCTACACCACTTTGCTGGAAAGCCGGTGCAGCAATCGTCACATCACCCAGTGAATCCACACTTTTGTAAGCAGCACGTATACCAGCTGAATAAACACCATCATCGTTGGTAAGCAGAATTTTTTTCGACATGAAACGCCAAATTGACCTTAAGGTTTTTAAAGGTAATGAATTGAATAAATCAGTAATTGATCCACTTGGAATATTCCGCAACAAAACATTCGATGATATCTTCCCGTGTCAGATTCTCTATATCATATTCATCGACAGTACCGTTGCGAAGTAATATTTCCACCTTACGGATCCGGGGCTGCTCTTCATCTGCATGTTGCGGAAAAGCAAAGCCTGCCTTTTGGTAGGCCCTCCCTCTCATTTCAAAATAAAATTCTTCAACCTGTTCATCAGGGTTTTTGTCGGAAGGAGCATAAATGGTCATAGAGGCAGAATTCATCCCGGAATCATCCACATTAACCTCAACAGTTCTGCCATATTTTTCAATTTCCTTTTTCAGGTCGTCATAGGCAGGAAATACCACATGTTTGAAAAAATCCCTCATATTGAGTTCTGCAAACCTGACATTCATTTCCTGAGCAGTCTTTTCCCCGGAATTTTTCTTTTCCGTCTGGAAAATATCCCGCAATTTTTGTTCCCACATGTTCATTTGGATCCACCCTTGAAAAGTTCTCCCACCAGTTGTTTAGCTTTATTATTTGATGTATTTTCCGGCGGTTTTTTCTCCGAGTCTATAACCCTCTTTCCATCATATTCGGCTTTCAGTCCCTTCGATATACTGTAACACATCAGAATTAAAACTACACAGAACGGCAGAGCCGTGGTAAGGGCAGCTGTCTGCAACCCCACAACACCCCCTGTCAACAGAAGAACAGCTGCAACAGCACCCTGTAGCAGGGACCAGAATAGCCTCAGGGGAATTGCAGGTTTGGGATTTCCCCCTGAGGAAAGGATGGAAATAACAAGGGACCCCGAATCAGAAGATGTGACAAAGAAAGTCATTACAACAATCGTTGCAAGAGCAGAACTTATTAATGAACCCGGTAATTTATCCAGCAGGACATAAAGAGCAGTGGGAATACTTGTCTGGACGGCATTTACAATACCTCCGTTGCCAAACACCTCCATATGAATTGCCGTGTTACCAAAGACGATAATCCAGATGAAAGTTACAATTGCAGGAACAAGCAGTACTCCCCTGATAAATTCCCTGATTGTGCGCCCCCGGGATACACGTGCAATGAACATGCCAACAAAGGGTGACCAGGAGATCCACCAACCCCAGTAGAACATGGTCCACATTTTCTGCCATTCCAGACCAGTGAAGGCATCGGTCTGGAAAGTAAGGTAAACAATGTTTTGCAAATAGTAACCTATACTTTGTACAAATGAACTCAAAAGGAAAACAGAGGGACCTACGATAAAGACGAATATGACAAGGGCAAGACCCAGCAGGATATTAACCTGACTCAATATACGTATTCCCCTGTTCAGACCTGATATCACAGAAGTAGTGGCTGCAAGAGTTATGAATACAATCAGCAAAATCTGGTTATTTATAGACACCGACATCAGACCAAGATAATCCATTCCTGCATTAATCTGCATTACACCCAGACCCAGTGAAGTGGCAACACCAAACAATGTGCCAAAGATGGCCAGCACTTCTACAATGTTTCCACGTATTCCATATATCCTGTCACCAAACAACGGATACATTGTAGAGCGAATTGTCAGCGGCATATCATGCCTGTAGGAAAAATATGCAAGCGAAAGCCCCACCACAGTATATATTGCCCAGGCATGAAGCCCCCAGTGGAAAAAAGAGAGGTTCACCGCTTCAACTGCCGCCTCAATTGTCCCGGGTGCAGCATCCCGGGGAGAAGCGAAATGAAGAATTGGTTCTGCGACACTATAGAAAAGCAACCCTATGCCCATACCTGCACTGAAAAGCATTGCAAACCAGGTGGTATCTTTATATTCCGGCCGATCCGAATCCTTGCCCAACCGGATGGATCCATAGGGACTGAAATATAGCCAGATAACAAATAGGAGGAAAAATGCAACTGAGAGAATGTAGAACCAGCCAAAGTTTACTACAATCGTATTTTGGAATGTTTCAAAAATTTCAGATAATCTTTTTGTAAAAAAGACCCCAATCGACACGAAAAATAATACCAGAACTGCCGATACATAAAAAACATGAGGATTTACCTGAAACCCGGGACTTGCCTTTATCTGCATGTTGCCTCCTATCTATATAATAGACTGGCACAGAGACAAGTTATAAAAAAGTTTTGATTATGTATTTACTGATTCGCATAAAAAGGAGGTAAGAAAAATAAGAAGAATTCAATCATCCATAGAAAAGGGAGTTACTAACTTTGCATAATTAACTTCATGAATATTCTCATTTTCGGAAATGTCGCTCACAAACTGGGCTCCGTTAACTTCATAGTCACCCATTCCATAGGTAGTTTCAAATTCTTCTTCCGCTGCAACAGGATCACAGAGATATATTTGGAGTTGCCCACTTGGATCAAGGAATACTGAAGGATGAACACCGGTTTTTTCGTAATCTTCTACTGCGCTCCTGAAAACCATTGACATGTAATTAATAGTCTGCATTAATATCATCTCCTAAATAGAAGAATCTACTTATGGACATTGATATAACCTGAATGTACACAAATTGCTCATAGATAAGCTTATTAATGTATGCTTGTGTTCAAAAAATATGATGAAATAAATATAAATATCAAATAATAATTAGTTGAGAAGGTGTATATATGAGAAATATTTTTAAACATGGGGGCATTAGGCATAAGAATCTGAGGCTCTATTGTTACGATTAACTATTCAATTTGGGATTATTATGCTTGAAGAGGAATACGATATAAATTTCTTCTACGAAAACGGTTTTATCAGAAAACAGTGCCAAAAATGTGGCAGTTATTTCTGGACCCGTGACAGAGACAGGGATACATGCGGAGATGCACCCTGTGACCCATATTCATTCATCGGCAACCCCGTCTTCAAGAAAAAGTTTAATCTTGCACAGATGAGGGAGTTTTATCTTAGTTACTTTGAGAAAAATGGACACACACGTATTGAAAGATACCCTGTGATAGCACGCTGGAGAAATGATATCTATCTTACTATCGCCTCCATAGCAGATTTCCAGCCCTTTGTAACTTCCGGACAGGTTGCTCCCCCTGCAAATCCACTCACCATATCACAACCATGTATTCGCCTTTCTGATCTTGACGCAGTAGGAAGAAGTGGCCGTCATCTGACTACCTTTGAGATGATGGCACACCACGCATTCAACAAAAAGGATAATGAGATCTACTGGAAAGACCGGACAGTACAGCTCTGTGACGGCCTGCTCAACGAACTTGGAGTAGACCCATTTGCTGTAACCTACAAAGAAGAACCCTGGGCAGGTGGCGGAAACGCCGGTGCCTGTGTTGAAGTTCTTATAGGTGGCCTGGAAGTGGCAACCCTTGTGTTTATGAATCTCCAGCAATCCAAAGACGGAGATATCGTGATTAAAGGTGATACTTACAGGAAAATGGACAATTACATCGTGGACACAGGGTACGGGTTGGAAAGGCTGGTATGGGCATCCCAGGGAACCCCTACTGTATATGATGCTATATTCCCGGAAGTTGTCGGGGAACTTATGGAACTGGCAGGTGTGGAACATCGGCTGGAAGATGAAGATTATGCAAATATTTTATCCCAGAACGCCCGGCTTGCAGGCCTGATGGATGTAAGCGAAAAAGCAAACCTGCTGGAATTGCGCAAACAGGTAGCTTCAAACATAGGAATTACTGCTGATAAACTGGGCACCATAATGGAGCCCGTGGAAACGGCATATGCCATTGCAGACCATGCCCGTTGTATAACATTTATGCTGGGTGACGGAATAATACCTTCAAATGTCAAAGCAGGATATCTTGCAAGACTTGTGATCAG
The DNA here is from genome assembly GCF_001683555.1 of Methanohalophilus sp. DAL1. NCBI lineage: Archaea > Methanobacteriati > Methanobacteriota > Methanomicrobia > Methanosarcinales > Methanosarcinaceae > Methanohalophilus > Methanohalophilus sp. DAL1. The sequence continues at coordinate 42,248 of NZ_MAFX01000007.1, forward strand.
ACGTACAATGAAGATGATGCAGGACCTTGGCATCACAATCCCGTTATCTGACATTATACAGATGCACATCAACCATCTCCCCGAATACCCTGAATTCGCCGACAGATTTGATATAATAAACGACATACTGGATAACGAAGAAAAGAAATTCCAGGAAACCCTGCAGCGTGGGAAGAAACTCATACAAAAATCTGCAAAGCACTACAAGAAAAAGGGAGAAAAAATGCCTCTTGACACTGTTATAGACATGTATGACAGTCATGGCATACCGGCTGAGATATCCAAAGAAGCTGCCTCTGAAGTAGGAGTGGAAATCGAACTACCCGATAATTTTTACTCCCTTGTCGCTGAGCGGCACAGCAAATCCGTACAGGAAGAGGAAAAAGAAATCCCCTATGCAGATCATCTCAAGAAACTCCCCCCTACAAAACGGCTTTTCTACGATGAGCCAAACAGAATGGAATTCGAAGCTGTTGTTCTTGATGTTTTTGACAATAATATAGTGCTCGACAGCACACTTCTCTATCCTGAAGGAGGGGGACAGCCGCCAGACCATGGCACATTCATGGTAGATGATGCCTTACTCAAAGTAATCGATGTCCAGATATTTAACGGGGTGGTCACCCATACCATAGAAGAAATCGAAGATGAACTCCATATTCGAAAAGGAGATATGGTTACGGGAAAAGTGGATGAAAAACGTCGTATGGCACATGCAAGAAATCATACTGCAACCCATATAATAAATGATGCAGCGCGGCAGGTGCTGGGAGACCATATATGGCAGGCAGGTGCACAGAAATTCGTCGACCGCGCCAGGCTTGATCTTTCTCATTACAAAAGGATTGCTCCTGAGGAACTCAATGAGATTGAGATGATTGCAAACCAGATGGTAATGGAGAACAAACGAGTAATTAGCGAGTGGATGGATCGCAGTACCGCCGAAAAAAGATACGGATTTAGCCTTTATCAGGGCGGAGTACCACCAGGGGACCGCATTCGCGTATTGCATGTAGGAAGCGATATTGAAGCCTGTGCTGGGACTCACTGCACCTTTACCGGTCAGGTTGGCCCCATCAAAATCCTGAAGACAGAACGGATACAGGATGGAGTGGAACGTATTGAATATGCAGCAGGCGAAGCTGCTGTTGTAGCTTTCCAGGCAAGGGATAAACTTCTCAGAAGTTCTGCAGAAACATTGAGGGTATCTACCGAGCAGCTACCGTCAACCATTGAACGTTTCTTCACTGAATGGAAAGAATTTAAGAAAGAAAATACCCGGCTCAAGAAAGAACTGGCAGAATCCCGCGTAAATCACTTAATTGAAAATGCTGAACATCTAAAGGATATTCGCTTTATAAGTTCAAGAGTCGACGGTGCAGATGCCGATGAACTTACCCGAATGGCAGGAGAACTTGCTTCAAGTGACGATATTGTTGCATTACTCTTAAGTGATCATGAAGGTGTCAAGATCGCAGCTGCTGCGGGTGACAGTGCAGTTTCAAAAGGGGTTAACGTAGGAAACATCGTACGTAAAATAGCAAGTCTAACCGGTGGAGGCGGAGGAGGTAAACCTTCAATGGCACGTGGTGGAGGTCAGGATAGTGCAAAGATTGACGAAGGACTTGCATTGGGTCGCCGGATGGTAGAAGAGCAACTCAGGGATTAATCATCAAACAGGTTTGGGACTTATTATAATGTGAACAGAAGTCCCAAACATTAATATTCTAAAACGCCAAATAGAGATATCAGGAGGAGTAGAGGGAAATGTCCGGCGAAGATACCGCAGAGATTATGGATACTTTTCGTGAAGGACTTGCCGACAAAACTACTGTTTTTCTGGCTCCTGCAAGTGTATCCAGTGAAAGGTTAATCTATTTTTATATTCATTCCATACTCGAAAATGATGATCAAAAGAATATAATATGGCTCTGCCTGAAAAACTCAAGAGACAAAGTGATAGCTAATTTTAGAGATTACGGGATGGATATCGAAGACTATCTGGCCAGAATGTGGTTTATAGATATTGAAGACCCTTCAAAAGAGAAAAAAGAAAACATCCTTTACTATTCTTCTCAGACCGATTATATGAAAATCGGGTCACATACCTCTAAACTATTTTCTGAAATGCCCGGATCAACAATGATCATTGATGACATGAATATCCTTTCAAAGGATAATCTCCAGGTTGTTGAAAATTTCCTGAAATACGTCATGTCAAATGTCCACCAGTATGAAGGAAGCGCTGTATCAATGCTCAACAAAGGTTCTGCTGGTGAAAAAGAAGGAACTTTGGTATCCTTTTTCGATGTTGTAATAGATACCTCGGATACCGGAGAGATGCATGTTGAAATGGGACTGAAAAGTCTTGATGTGAAATACGTAGTGGACAAGGGAAAAATCAATCTATACTATATCCAGAAAAAGGTCAAAAAAGAAAGACTTAAAATACTTATTGTAGATGATGAACCCGATATTCCCGATCTTTTGAAATTGTCCCTTAAAGATGAACCCTACGATTTTTTAGTTGCATATAACGGGAAAGATGCCATCGAAATTGCAAGAGAAGAACTCCCCGACCTTATATTGCTGGATATAATGATGCCTGATATGGACGGTTATGAAGTCGTTGAGATCCTGAAAAAGAAAAGGGACACAAGAGACATTGCAATTATCATGATTACAGCCAAAACAAAAGTAGATGACAAACTAAAGGGGATGGAACTGGGTATTGATGATTATATTTCAAAACCCTTTGACAAAAGAGAAGTTAATGCCCGTATTAAGATGGTTATGAAACGTTTTGGCTGGAAACCCCCTGAAGAAAAGAAATAATTTACTCAACTTTCCTTTTGTAACTTTTGTGATTTGAATATTATAATTACAACCATCAAAAACATTAATTTTAAAAACTCTGGTAACCGCACCCCTTTGCAGGCCATACCTGATAGAAAGTACCCAGGTGACAGGATGAAAAAAGAAAAATCATTATATCGCAACCCCTATCTTATAGCAGTAATCTATATAATTGCAATTCTTTTTCTGTATACGGCATACCGTGATCTGATAGCTATAGCTGTTGGCGGGATATTTATAACCATTTTTGGCCTGATGTATGGAGTGCAGGAACATGACAGGGATCTTATATTTTACTCCGCTATTTTTTTATCTGCATCAATCGTGGCAATAATCATAGCTGGTACCTTTGTTTCACTCATTGTATAACTTAAATTGAGTTCACCAAATAATACTTTGTGACCATGCTATTCTATAGAAGCCATTGTTACACATAAGCAAACCTTTAACCCAACAGGCGTGAAGGCCCCTTCCGTTAGGTAGGGGATGAAAGCCGTACTATAATAATATAATTGTATAAGTTATTTGTAGTTATAACCCAAGTTTGACAGTATCCACTCCTTGCTGAAGAAAACGTCTCCTCTTTCAACCTAAAATTTTCACTTTTTTGTCAGGAAAACCCATTTGACAGTATTAAATAATTCAAGTCAATTTCTACGATTTCATCCCTTTTTGCCTTAAAATCAGTGTATTTATTGCATCAAAATTAGCGTAAATGTATCTTTTTGCCTTATTTCTCATGTAATCCACGGTAACTGTCAAATTCAATAAGCTATTTTTAATGAATTTTGTAGACTTAGATTTGAGTTCATCGTACTCATATCGCA
>NZ_MAFX01000008.1:0-44588 GCF_001683555.1 Methanohalophilus sp. DAL1
CTCATATGGAGGTACCGGTGCTTGCAGGACTCATTCCTCTCAAATCCGCTCATATGGCCCGTTTCATGAATGAGAAGATTCCTGGTATCCAGGTAGGGGATGAACTGATTGCACGCATGGAATCCTCAACTGACCCTGCAGAAGAAGGTCTTCTGATATGTGCCGAACAAGTTCGTGAATTAAAAAAGGTGTGCAGGGGCATACATCTCATGCCCATTGGTCATTACAGGCAGATAACGGCCCTCTTTGAAATGGCCGGTTTATATGAAAAGGACTGATTACCACCCCTCTAAGGGATTATTATGCTTACACAGATCGATCATGCCAAAAACGGTGAATTGACCGCTGAGATGCAGCAGGTCGCAGTACAGGAAAACATGGATCCTGACATGGTACTATCCCGTGTCGCAAGGGGCAGCCTTGTAATCATGACAAGACAGGGCAATCCTCCGGTTGCCATCGGGGAAGGGGCAACCACCAAGATCAATGTAAATCTCGGCAGTTCCGCTGCGAGCATTGATCCCTCCTCAGAGATTGAAAAAGCCCTGATTGCAGAAAAATACGGTGCCGATACCATAACCGATCTTTCAATGGGAGGAGACATCCCGCAGATTCGCAAAGCAATTATTGAAAATACCACCCTGCCCCTTACCACGGTTCCTGTCTATCAGGCAGTTGTGGAATGCGGACTGAAAAAAGTCACTTCAGCTGACATACTTTCTTATCTCAGATCCCAGGTAGCTGAAGGTATCAGCTCCGTTGTATTGCACTGTGTTGAAAAACAAATGCTTGAAGAAGTGAAAGGTTCAGGCAGGCTGATGGGTATGGTTTCCAAAGGTGGCTCATTTACCAGTGTCTTCATGCTTGGCAGTGGCTGTGAAAATCCATTCCTTGAAAACTTCGATGAGGTCATGGAAATTCTCCGGGATAAGGATGTGGTGCTGTCTTTGGGTAACACTATGAGAAGTGGTTGTATCCATGACAGGCCGGATAAGGCCCAGCTTATGGAGATGGAAAACAATGCAGCCCTTGCAAAACGTGCCAATGAGCAAGGCGTACAGGTAATCATAGAAGGGATGGGTGGCCATGTGGCGGCAGCTTCCATTCCTGAATCTGTTGAGACCTATCGTTCCAAATCTCCCCATCCCCTTTTTGTGGCAGGTCCTCTGCCTACGGATATTGCCCTGGGTTATGATCATATCGCAGGTGCTGTAGGGGCAAGTATAGCAAGCGGTGCAGGTGCCGACTATCTCTGTTACATAACTCCTTCCGAGCACCTTTCCCTGCCAACCCCGGACCAGGTAAGGGAAGGCCTGGTTGCTTTCAAGATAGCGGCTCATATAGGTGACTCGATGAAATATGGTATGGCAGAAAAAGATCGTCTGCTTGCAAAAAGACGCGCCAGTTTTGATTGGGAAGGGCAGATGGAACTTGCTTTTGATCCGGATCGTCCAAGGGATTTCTGCCCGATGGAGGGGCCTTGTTCAATGTGCGGGGAATACTGTGCCATCCAGATAATGGGGGAATATCTTGCAGAAGGTGAATAAATCCCCTTCAATGCAGCTTATTGGTGTCAGGACTCCCCTAATAAATTCCGGGGACAATGTTGTAGATGTACTTTCAAAAGTTTTTGCAGAACAATCCCTCACTCTGGAAAATGGTGACGTGGTAGTGCTGGCCGAATCTGCGGTTGCTACAGCTGAAGGAAGGGTAGTAAATCTTTCAGACATAAGTCCCACACAACAGGCACTGAAACTGGCCCACCGCTACAGTCTCGATCCACGGGAAATGGAACTGGTGCTGCAGGAATGTGATGAAGTATTCGGAGGGGTGCCAGGTGCAGCACTGACTATAACGAAAGGAAACCTTTCTCCCAATGCAGGAATTGATGGTTCCAATGCCCCGGCTGGCCACGTTGTCCTGCTTCCCGAGGATGCCGATAAAAGTGCTTCAGTTATCAGGAAAGGACTCAGGGAAAAATTTGGATGTGATATCGGTGTAATTGTGGGTGACAGTCGCACCCAGCCCCTGCGCCTGGGGTGTGTGGGTGTGGCGCTTGGCACCTCCGGTTTGATTCCGGTTGAGGATGCCAGGGGGGAGAGTGACCTGTTTGGAAATACCCTGCATATTACTCATAAGGCTGTGGCAGATAATATCATGTCTGCCTGCCAGCTTGTAATGGGTGAGGCTGGAGAAAGTGTTCCCTGTGTAATTGTGAGGAATGCACCTGTCAGGCTGGTGGATGAAGATGTGCCTATGCCTCTCTTTTCCAGGGAAGAATGTATGTATTATAGCAATATTCGTATGAACGGTACATCGAAACCCTGATTCTTGCACCAGCAAATTTATATAGGATAAAAACATGATTTTGTATGGTTGGTGCAACACCGTGCAACCCACGGTAAAGCATTTCAAAGATACTGTTGTAGATATATATGGTAATATTCAAGGTGATATCGGATGAGTAATGTTGTATTATATGATTTCAGCGCCACCTGGTGTGGCCCATGCAAGATGCAGAAACCAATTCTTGAGAACCTGGAGAAGGAACTCGGCGACAAGGTCGATATTAAGGAAGTTGATGTGGACCAGAGTCCGGATCTTGCCGGGAAATATGGAATTCATGCGGTACCTACCCTAATCATCGAAAAAGATGGTTCGGAAATTAAAAGGTATACCGGTGTAACCAGTGCCGATATACTGAGTGCTGAACTGAATAAATTGTTCTGATACATTCTCCTTTTTCTTTTATCTTCTTTTTTCGGAAATGGTAAATAAGTTGTAATCCTTTCCTGTCCTGAGGTATAACAAGTGCAGCGTTTGGTCAGGATGGGTATGATGCCGTATAGGCAAAAAAACGCCCGTGGAAGTTTCAAGCCCCATCTGGCTGTAAAGTTCAGAAGTGAAGAAGGGAATTTGCGTTCTTTTTTTATTGATTCTACAAGAGTTGCGGCAAAATATCCGCAGCCAGACGCTTATTTGATAACCCATGCCCATTCTGACCATCATGGAAGTTCAGCAATGCTTTCTGAGTGCTCAATATGCACGGAAAAAACCATGAATGCCCTGGAGGTACGGCATAGTCGTAACTTTAAAGGCAATTTGACAGGGGAAAATGGGCTTATTGAGCATAGGGGAGTAAAAATCCAGACCTATCCAACCCATCACACCGATGGTTCTGTGGCCTTTGGGTGGGAAAATGAAAATGGGATGCGTATTCTTGCAACAGGTGATGTGAAGGATGCCTCAAATCTTCCCTCTTGTGATGTACTCATAACCGAGGCAAATTATGGAGATCCTGCTGACCTTTCCTGTTATTTTGAGGATGACCTGGAAGGATTATATGCGGCTCTTGAATCTCCCCAGGATGTAGCATTTGGCGCGTATCCCTTCGGGAAGGCGCAAAGAGTTGTCAGACTGATCAGGCAATCAGGTTATGAAGGGCCAATAGGGATGGATGATAAGTCGCAGGAACTTACACAAAACCTGCTTGAGGATGCAGGTGAACTTGTTTCAATGGGTGCAGGAGCTGGAGTCAATGTTGTTTCTCCGGGCAAACTCGAAGAACTTCCCCTTTATATGTCCAAATACATGATTACAGGACGCCGGGACCATAGGTTTCCTTCCATTAATATCAGCGACCACCTGGATGCTTCAGGCCTGGAAAAAATGGTTCTGGATATCGATCCTGAATTTGTGGTTGTTTATCATCCCGGGGGACATCGTCCCTCTAGATTTGCTTGTCATCTGAATTCATTGGGTTATGATGCCGTTTGCCTTGCGGATATCAATAATGTTGTCAGCAATGAATTTATGTAATAGGTGATCACCTATGAATAAACGTTTATATAGGTTATTGTGTTGTATGTTCATTTATAATATTCATTCAGGAGAAGATGCCCCTTGAAAAATAAAGCAAATAAATCAAAAAAGGAAAATAAGCCTGCTGAAGGGGAAAAGGCTTCTGCTGCAGAAGTGGCCACAGCTACGAAGGTCATGACCCCCGAGGAGAAGAGAGCAGCTCATGTTGAGGGTATCGTGAAGACTGCAGTTGCTGCTTTTATAGGAATTTTCGCAGGTATCATAGCATTCAACGTACTGGGAATAGGAGCGGACACAAAATGGTATGCTATCCTTGTAATTGTTGCAATACTTGCCTATTACGCCCAGCGCCTGATTTACCCAAAGATCAATATCGATACCAAGGAATTTGGTATGAAAGATTGGTTTTACGTAGAGTTCATAGTTATTGATTTTTGCCTTGTCACATGGACATTACTTTTGAACTGATATCCACTCTTGTCTGGCAGGTATTTTGATATGCGAATTGCAGTACTGAATAAAGATAGATGTCAGCCCAGAAGATGCAGCCACGAGTGTGAGAAATATTGTCCCCGCGTCAGGACAGGCGATGAAACCATCATTTTTGGAGAAGACGGGAAACCCATTATTTCAGAAGAAATGTGTGTGGGTTGTGGTATATGCGTCAATAAATGCCCCTTTGATGCCATTATGATCATTGGCCTGCCCGAGGAACTGGATAAACCAATCCATCGCTATGGTACCAATGGCTTTGCACTCTATGGCCTGCCATCAGTCGAAACCGGCAGGGTAACCGGTATTCTGGGGCCCAACGGTATAGGTAAAAGTACCTGTGTACAGATTCTTTCAGGAAACATGATCCCCAATTTTGGTGGTGAGGAAGGAAGCTGGGATGAGGTACTTGAATATTATTCGGGAACCTCTATGTATGAATATTTCAGCAAGGTTGCACAAGGCACTATAAAAGTTTCCCAGAAACCTCAGTATGTGGATATGATCCCCAAAGCTTTCAAAGGCAAAACCCGTGAATTGCTTGAAAATACAGATGAATGCGGCAGGCTGGATGACCTTGTGGATAAACTCGGTTTATCTCATATAATGGATCGCAATATCGGGGACCTGAGCGGTGGAGAACTCCAGAGGGTAGCGATTGCTGCCTGTGCTGCCAAGGATGCTGATTTCTACTTTTTTGATGAGATCAGCCCCTATCTTGATATCTATCAGCGGATAAAAGTGTCCCAGTTGATTCAGGAAATTTCACAGGACAAGGCCGTACTGGTTGTAGAACACGATCTGGCAATTCTGGACATGCTCTCTGATGTGGTACATGTTGCTTATGGTATGCCTTCCGGCTATGGTGTGATTACTCATCCCAAGGGAGTGCGTATTGCCATCAATCAGTATCTCAAAGGCTATCTTCCCGAGGAAAATGTGCGTGTCAGGCCGGACAGTATTAATTTTGAGGTACATCCCCCAAGAGCTGAAAAAGAAGTAGGCACGCTTGTGGAATATGAGGGCTTTTCCAAGAACTATGATAAGTTTAGCCTCAAAGCAGCTGGAGGTTCTCTTAAAAACGGTGAAGTGCTCGGTGTTGTGGGTCCCAATGGAATTGGTAAGTCCACTTTCGTAAAGGTTCTTGCTGGCGAGGAAGAACCGGATGGTGAAGAGATGGATTTTGACATATCCATTTCCTATAAGCCCCAGTATATCGTGGTTGACCAGAATCTACCGGTTAAGTATTTCCTCAGGGGCATTTCCTCAAAGGTCGATACCAGTTACTATGAGGCCGAGATTGCCAAACCACTCCAGCTTGAAAGACTCTATGACCGCATGCTGACAGACCTCAGTGGTGGTGAACTACAGAGGGTTGCAATAGCAGCCTGTTTGACCAGGAATGCAGACATGTATATTCTGGATGAACCCAGTGCTCATCTTGATGTAGAGCAGCGTTCCCAGGCCACCAGGACCATCAAGCGTTTTGCCGAGAACAATAAGAAAACCGCCATGGTTGTAGATCATGATATTTACATGATCGATATGCTAAGTGAAAGGTTGATTGTGTTTGAAGGTGAGCCGGCTGTATATGGTGAAGCTCATTCCCCGACCGGCATGCAGAAAGGAATGAATAAATTCCTCTCCAATCTGGACATAACTTTCCGCCGCGATGAAGACACATCCCGACCCAGGGTCAATAAAAAGGATTCACATCTGGACAGGTTGCAAAAATCCAGAGGCGAATATTATTATTACAATCTGGATGAATGAGTGCAATTTTTCATGAGTGATGATTGTAGTTATTCAGACATTCGTTTACGTCCCTGTGGGTATGTTCATGAATGTGCAGGTGGACATGTCCTTGCCACTTTCTATCGTTTTTGTTAATTCGTCAACTGCTTCATTGATTCTTAAGGGCAATTTCTTGCAGTCATATCCAAAACATGTGAGTACCTGGAAGAGCTTGAATACATCGGGTGCCTCCAGATTGTTATCCCTGAGTAATTGCCAGTCTGAAAATATTTCGCGAGGCGTACCTTCGGCAATTATTTCCCGATTTGTAACTATTCAGCCTAGCTCGTTTCCACCACGCTGACTTCTCTATCTGCGCTCAATTCTGCAATAATGGAATAAGTGGAATCCCATAGAATATTTCACTGATCGAGTCTATAACAGATACAGATTTCTTGTTGACAGCAGAAACGTAACCCCTAAGGCGGCAGAAATTCCTTGTACCCTTTTCGCTACGGAAAGTACCTGATATCTTCTGCTGTACTTTCGTCATCCTGATGTCTCTTTCCTCCTGATTGTTATCAAAGGGAACGTTTGGGTAGTACATAATCTGCATGATATCTTCCTTGTATCCTATAAACCGATCCAGCAAATTCTTTACCGTGGTTTGCTTTTTAGGTCCTTGTTTTCCAGACTGAACATTTGATTCAAGGTCTGGAGGATTTTCACTTATCCCAAAACAAATGACGTGACCCTAATCTTCACTTAACCTTTGATTTGACTCCGGATCTAAAAGACCATTATTAACATGATGTTTGATGCACATCAACAGATCTGGCATTATCTTTGGCCATTGTTGATCACTATTTTCAGAAGCTCCACTCCCTCAATAGATGCGCATTTCATAATGAATGCTTCCAATCGTATTTGTTGTAAGGTTTCCAGAAATTATGAGTTGCAACACTAGTGTGACCTGGTAGAATACCCATGTGTTCATTGCATCTGAACCTCTCTTTTTATGTGGGAAATAATATTTCAGTTTGTTCGTCCCCGCCACATGGAGCCAATCACGAGTTGCATTAATCCTCATCCCAGTTTCATCCAGATTGATCACAGGAGATTGTTTAAGGTATTGTTCATTTTGTTTTCAAAACCTTCAAGTTTTGCAAAGCAACTGCGTTCTGTGTTCATTATTGTCGCAGGACTTATTCTGCATCCTAAAATATCAGAGAACAATACGGTAGCAGGCTTAATCTATCCCATAAATATATATGACACTATTTCCATTCATGTAAGTGTTACGAATGAGAACAAATTTCATATTGAATTTTGTTCAATTAACAAAAAGAGGAATTAAAATGCATATACCAGATTCATTTATGCCTTTAAGTCAGGCAATGATTTATTGGGTCATTGCCCTCCCATTTATTTTTATGTCCGTCAAATGGGCTCGAAAAGAACTTGATGACACAAAAGTACCTATACTGGCAGCTCTTGCAGCTGGTATTTTTGCAATACAGGCTCTAAATATTCCAATCGGCATGGGTACCAGTGGTCATATGATCGGGGCAGCTCTTGTGGCTATTATCTTCGGAAGCCCCTTTGCAGGTGTACTTGTACTCACACTTGTCCTGCTTGTGCAGGGTTTTGTATTTGCTGACGGTGGTATCACTGTAATGGGCGCAAATATCCTTAACATGGGCGTAATTTCTGGATTTCTGGGCTATTACACATTTGTCGCTCTCAGGAAAAGCAAGCTCAGTATAACAATTTCCGCCTTCATCGGTGCATGGCTTGGTCTATTCGTATCTGCCCTTGCCTGTGCTGTTGAAATGTACATTGCAGGAACCTTCCCGCTTGCTGCAGGACTTACAGCAATGGGTCTGTATCATCTGATAATAGGGTTCGTAGGCGAAGGTCTTATCACTGCCATAGTGATAACAGCAATCCAGAAATCAAGGCCGGATCTTCTTGATAACTCCTTTCTGAGTGCAGAGTCAGGAGGTGTGACAGCATGAGTGAGATCATGTCAGAAAACAACATGAAGTTCCTTTACGCAGGTATTGCCATTGCATTGCTAATATCCGTCCTTGCACCTTTTATTGCATCTCAGGACCCTGATGGTCTTGAGAGTGCATCCTATGATGTAATTGATGAAGTAAAGATGGCCGCCATGGAAGAAATGGATCCGGTCTTCGAGTCACCAGTGCCTGATTACGCGATTGAAGGCCATGGTAAGACGGGTGAAGTGGTAGCTATCGTCTCTGGCACTCTCATGATGTTGGTCATTGCTTTTGTCATCGGAAAATTAGTAAAGAAATGATCCTCTGCCTTTAAGCGTTGCGTTTGGTGTGGAGTATTTATACCTTCTTTTAATTTTTTGCATCTCTGTAGAAACCCTTTCTTCTAATTTCCACTAATAATTACTTTTATAAGAACAATTCCCAATGTGATTTTAGCCATAAAAACACAAAGGTGATGAATGTATTTTGTTCCAGATTGGAAATCTGGAATTCCCATTAAATCTGTGATTTGATGGCATGTCAAGCGATTAATTAAACTTTATTGATACAGCTTGTCTGTAGCTGTATATCTCATCTTCCAATCCACAGTTGTAAGTATCCCAAACGAAAATATACTCAACATCAGTTAATGACACTGGTATTGATCAAAGAGTACACAGGTAAGAACTATAGAGATGTTGTTAACCTTGTTGAGTTAGTTAAACTTGTTGAATTAATGGTATATCGTCGAAAGATGAGAGATGAATTTGATGAAAATATATACCATTATAGAAACCTGGCAGAGACGATGTTTTCTGTTTTGGAAAGGAAGTATAGAGAAGAATTGAGGACAAGGAAATACAGAAATCAGGTCAAAGAAGTTAAGTTCAAGTTCTTATTCCATAATATAGGTCGGGCAATCTCTGTTTCAGTAATTATTCAAATGAGTTTTTCTACAGAGCCTTTTTTACATAACAGCAGAAAATATCAAAATTACGGTTGTTGCTAAGAAAAAGAAAACATCCTTGAATCTTAATTTGTTACTGTGCATATAGATGTTGGCAGTATCATTCCCGTAACCCCTGCATAACATGCTGATGTACGTTCGCTCCCCCTGTTCATAGGAGCGGATGAACAAAGAACTGATTGTATATCCCACCTGCTCAAGTATCCATCTGCGCGGTGCATTTTTGTTCCATATGTCAAAAAGGCGGGTCTGTTGGGCTGTCCTGATGCGCTTGAGCATTATCCAGAATACGAAGAGATACCTTACCATCATTGTCAGCAGAAGCGTGAATTCCCTGGGAATTCCAAGGCGCCTTGCGGATACGACCATTTCGTTCATCTTCATTGTGGAGGAAAGAAGTACGATGGCTGTCACACAGACTGTGTATTTTGCAAGAAGTGTCAATCCGAAGTATGTGCCTTCATAGGTCATTGTGATGCCAAGCGGGAGCTCTGTATATACTGTGAACGTATCAATGAAAGGTTGTCTCACAAAGGGTTGAATCAGGACTATTGACAGTCCAAATGGCAGCACTGCAAGGAATCTGACCAGCACGTAGAAAAGATTCAGTCTTGCTAGCAGTATCAGGATGATAAGGTACAATTCAATTATTGCAAGGCGAATGAAATTGCTGTCATCTATGCGCGGAAGGCTTACTGCAAAGACTATTATTGCAATTGTCACAAGTATCTCGACCCTGCCGTCAAGGCCGTGAACGGGACTGTTCTTGTAGGATTCTCTCTCGATATCGGTAAGCGTTATCTGCATTTTCCTGCCTGCATTCCCAGAAGACGAAGTATTTCATCCCTTGCATCGTGTGGTGTTATCTTTATATCCACCTCGATTCCACTCTCCAGCAGCAGCTCGAAGACCTCTGCGATTCTGGGCATCCTCAGGTGTGCATGTTCCAGTATCTCATGTTTTTTGAATATCTCTCTGGCGGTTCCCTCTGCTTCAATCCTTCCATGGTGGATAACATAGACCCTGTCAGCAAATAGAGGTACGATATCAACGTCATGGGTTGAAAGTATTACAGTTATTCCCATATCTTTGTTCATTTTCTCTATCACACTGATTACCTTATTGGCGGTCAGCGGATCCAGTCCCGCAGTGGGTTCATCAAGTACTACTACCTGCGGTCGCATGGCCAATATACCGGCGATTGCCACAAGTTTTTTCTGCCCTCCGCTCAGGTGATGAGGTGAGCGTTCTTCAAAACCTGACATGTGTACAAGTTCAAGGGCTTCGGAGACTCTGCTCTCAACCTCCTTGATGGGAAGTCCCATGTTCATTGGTCCAAAAGCAACATCCTGCTCGACAGTAGGTGCCAGTATCTGATCATTGGGGTCCTGGAATACGATCCCCACGGTCTGTCTCACTTCTTTTATGTTCTTCCTGGAGATCTTCTGTCCATTGACAATAACCTGGCCTGAACTTGGTTTGAGTATGCCGTTCAGATGTTTGAAAAGTGTTGACTTTCCTGCACCATTCGCTCCGAGGAGTGCTATCTTCTCTCCGGGGTATATCCTCAGGTTTACATTGTCAAGAGCTCTTGTTTTGCTGTTTGCGTAGAAATATGAGGTTTCTTTAAGCTCTATCAAAGGGCTATCACTTGTCATGTTGATCGATCACTGTGCTTCTTACGGGAAAATGAGATACTTTTCAGGATGGAATTTTTGGTTCTACATAAGGACGCTGTTATAAATAGTTGTTTAGTATTACCTATTTCACCGTTTATCATATTCATTTATTGTGTCTGTGATCTGTTGGTCAGTCCGGAGTTAAGAATATACTATCTTTACGAATCCCAATAAGAAGTCAGAGGCACGAAAATACATCTAGTAACAGGACAACACATAATAAATTGATGTTCAAAAACTCCGCACATACATTACGATTTTCCGTGTTTTCTCAAAATATGATCTTATCAGTCTTTTGTACTCTTCCTGTAGGATTATTATATATAGGAAAAGCAATAAGTGTTACTAATATTTATTATTTTGTGATTTAATTGCATGTAGTATAGGCTAATCAAGGCTGAATTTATGCTTTCATATCACCTTTTCTTAAGATATTGAAAAAAAATTAAGCACATGCCCCGGTGTCATGCGGGGTATGCACATAAAAAACATAGAAACTCTGCACATCCCTTTTCTTAAGGAATGTTGCCTTTTCCCGATCCTCGATATGCTGGGCAAATACAATCCATTTGCCGTCGGAAGTTTCCCTGCAATCAGTGATCCGGGGTATGTCGCATTCTCTTTTATCCTGCAGCACTACGTGTGCATTGACAAAGGAATCATGCGGCATGTCATGTAGCATATGTCTCACGGGTGAGGCATATGCACGCCTGCTATACATCATACAACCACTCCCGTTTTCAGTCAACAATAGAATGTATTTATTGAACATATATGTAATTTACGAAGTAGGTACTGCATTTCTACAACAATATTTAATACAATAATACTTCATTGTCATTTGCATGCTCACAAAAAGAATCATCCCCTGTCTTGATGTTACCCTGGACGAAGCCGGCGGGACCGTAGTCAAGGGTGTGGAATTCCTTGACCTCAGGAAAGCCGGTGATCCGGTGGAACTGGCAAAACGCTATAATGAACAGGGCGCTGACGAACTGGTTTTCCTGGATATCACGGCATCCCATGAAGGCAGGGATACCATGATCGATGTAATACAGCGCACAGCCAACGAGGTTTTCATTCCCCTGACAGTGGGGGGAGGAATTGGTTCGGTGCAACGTATCCGTGAAATCCTGCGTGCGGGTGCGGATAAGGTCTCCATCAACACCGCCGCGGTCAAAAGCCCTGGACTTGTGCGGGAAGGTGCGGACATATTCGGCTCCCAGTGTATTGTTGTTGCTATTGATTGTAAGCGCAATACAGACGTTGAGAACAATCCCGACAAGACCATCATCGAACTTGAGGATGGAAGCCGTGTGTGGTATGAGGTCGTCATCTATGGCGGACGCAAACGTACCGGTATCGATACTGTACAGTGGGCCAAACAGGTGGAAGAACTGGGTGCGGGTGAGATCCTGCTAACCAGCATGGACCGTGATGGTACCTATGATGGTTTTGACCTGCCGATAACCCGCAAACTGTCCGAGGAACTGGAAATCCCGATTATTGCTTCCGGCGGTGTGGGTGGCCCTGAACACATGAAGGAAGGGTTTGTAAAAGGTAAAGCCGATGCAGGACTGGCTGCCAGCATTTTCCACTTCGGGGAATATACGGTTGATGATGTGAAAAAACACCTGCGTAAGAACAACGTGCCTGTACGCACCTGAGGTGACAGTAATGGAGATAGCAGCCTTCCAGCAATTGATGTGCGATCTCTATCTGGAGAACGACAAAAGGCGGGGAAAAACAGCGACCGCCCTCTGGCTGGTGGAAGAAGTGGGTGAGTTGGCCGAGGCTATCCGGCGGGATGACCCGGAGAGCATCCGGGAGGAATTGGCTGACTGTTTTGCATGGATTGGGGCACTGGCAAATCTCTACGGGATAGATCTGGAAGAGGTATTCAACGAAAAATATCCACAGAGTTGTCCTACCTGTGGAAAGAATCCGTGCATCTGCACGGATTGATATATTCATTCATATAATAACAAATTTGTTTGATAGTCTCTGTATTTTTGTGAAGATCTAGTTGTATCAGTACGAAGGGAGGAATGATTTATCCGTCATTCATCCATTCTGGATATTTGATTTTTACTGCTGTATGCAATGATTGCTATTGTCATTTCAGTTTTCAAAAAAATATCAAGGAAAATAATGACGATGCTACATTATTACCGGTAAACCAATTGTGCAACAGGAGGTGACAAAGATTCCTTTAAGTTCACCCCACAATTTCAATCTGTGAAACTCCACTTATCTCAATCTCAGGTGTGCCCTTGTAATCCTTGATCTTGCCTGTCACCAGCACATCCTTACCTTCATAGTAAGTATCAGGAGATTGGGGGAAATTTGACCAGCTGTCCTGCCATATTATTACAGTGAAGTAACCTTTGTAAGGATCATGGAAATTCAGATAGATTATGCCATCCTCTTCATTTTTAGCTGTTGATACCACCCTACCTTCAACCGTGTTCACCTCACCTACATGGCTGCCTGCTTCCAGATAAGAAATAACTGCGGTATTGTTATTTTTCGAATAGGACCAAATCCCTAATTTCTCAGTTCTTGCATGTTGCTGGGCTTCAGCAAAAATATGCTGATACTTCGTGTCGGGCTCATAGGCCCTGGCCAGAGCCAAACCTTCTTCCACAAGCTCCCTGTTTACCAGTTCACCGTCAAGCCAGACATATCTCAAGAGACGGCCATAAGTATCCCGGTTACTGCTATCCCCTTCCAGCAAAACCTGTTTACCTTCGATCCGGTTGGACAAATAATCTTTTGCCTTGGTATAATAGGGTTCATCCACCTCCGGTGTATCTATCCCGATTAGTCTTACTTTCTCCCCGGAATCCGTCACGAAAGTATCCCCATCTATCACGCTGGCAACCGTTGTGGTCGAATTCCCGATCTGGCTTTCCTCCGAAGAAAGACATCCACACGAAATAAGTATGAGAAGAGCAACGACCATAATTAATGACTTTTTAAACATAGGAGGAAAATAATTCTACTACTATTAAAATATAATTGTATTCCGGGCAATCTTTATTTTTGATGGGGGATTATTGGTTGGTATGAAAATACCGGCTAGAAAAATCCTTTTCGTACTACTTGCCGTCATGATATTTTTCACCAGCACCTCCCTTGCAGATATTGAAAAAATATCAGACAAACCCTGGGACCACAGCCCCATATCCGTATATATAGATGATAAGGATACACCTGAACACTACAGTCCCACCTACAGAGAACAGGTAGAAATTGCCCTGGATTACTGGGAAAAAGGTGGAAACGGGGCCCTCAGTTACCAGCCTGAATTCAAAATCATCGATAATCCTGACGCAGACATAAATGTTCGCTGGGTGGAGAATCTTGAAAAGGTAGAGGGAGCCGGTGAAGGAGTGGCTGGATACTGTAGACCCACCATTGTCGGGAACAAATACCTGCATGCTGAAATAGTGCTTGAAGCAGGAAACTACCAGGGGTTTTCCTGGGTGCAATATGGTGATGCAAATATGCAGGAGGTGTCCAAGCACGAAATAGGACATGCCCTGGGACTGGGACATAGCACAGAAAGAGGAGATATCATGTATCCCAGCTATGAACAACGTGATAACATCAATCCCCTTCTATTAGAATCCACTTTCCCCTACCTGATAGGTGCAATAATAGTAATCGTAACCATAATAGGATACCACGGGATTGGATGGAGAAAAATGCGCAAGCAACGCAAACAAATCGAGAAGGAGGTTTTTAAAGGCAAAGAATGAATATGCAGCAGCTGTGTTGCGACATCATGAAATATCTCGCAGGCGAGTATGTGGATTTCCTGAAATATGATCCGGACCTTACACATCTTACAAAGTTCCAGCGGGAAGTCCTGGAAGCCACCCGCAAAATCCCTTACGGACAAACACGCACATACGGGCAACTGGCAGAAGACATTGGAAAAAGCAAAGCAAGTCGGGCAGTCGGCCGGGCACTTAACAAAAATCCCTACCCCCTGATAATACCCTGCCACAGAGTAGTTGCTAAAAATAATATAGGTGGCTATGCAGGTGGCAAAGAATTAAAGAAAAAATTACTGGAAATGGAAAAAGCCATTAATTACGATGAATCAGTTCGTTAAGTTGATATACGGGAACTGAAAATTATACCCCTGACTCATTAGATGCTCATAATTTATCAAAGGAGTATAATCACATGAAACAACAGGTTGAAGTAAAGGAACTCAAGGAAGGCAAGTACGTAATTATCGATGACGAACCATGTATTATCAAGGGCCTGTCAAAATCCAAACCCGGAAAACATGGTTCTGCTAAAGCAAGGATTGACGCAGTTGGTATATTCGATGGACAAAAACGCTCAATCGTAAGCTCCGTTTCCTCAAAGACCTTTGTGCCTATTGTCGAAAGGAAAAGTGCACAGGTACTTTCCGTCACAGGAAACATCGCCCAGCTCATGGACATGGAAGACTATTCCACCTTCGAAATGGAAATCCCCGATGAATACAAGGATAGGGTGAACGAAGGGGGAGACATTTCATACATAACCGCCATGGGTAAAATGAAGATAGACCTGCGTTAAATAATGAAATGTTCTACCAGCCCCTTATGATGGACGCCCTGTGGGATTACGGGGCCGCAAAATATGTTATATTCGGAGTCCCTTTTGACGGGACTTCCTCTTACAGGCCGGGAAGTCGCAGGGCTCCGGATGCTATGAGACAGGCGTCTGAAAATTTTGAAAGTTACAATCCTTTTTTTGATATTGACCTTGCATCTATTCCGATCCATGATGCAGGCAACCTTGAAGTTTATTCTTCTGTTGATGAAACCCTCAGGGACCTTTACTATGATACCAGGGACATCGTAAAAAATGAAAAAATCCCCATTATGATAGGGGGAGAACACTCTCTTACCCTTTCCACCATTAAAGCCTGTACAAAAGACGATGATGACATTGGAGTGATCGCACTGGATGCCCATTTTGACCTGCGGGAAGAGTTTGGCGGAGTGAGAAATAACCATGCGTGCGTCAGCCGGCATATATTAGAAGAGGCCACCGACAGGTATGTATCCATTGGAACAAGGAGCGGACCCCGGGGCGAATGGGATTTTGCAAAAGATAATCACATATCCTATTACACACCGGAATATGTGAAAGAATATTCTGCCAAAAAACTTGCTACAAAGGTTATGAAAGAAATAGGAACCTCACAATTCTACCTTTCTCTGGATATGGACTGTCTGGACCCTGCTTATGCCCCTGCAACAGGTACTCCTGAGCCCTTTGGCCTTGATCCCTGGCAGGTAAGGGACCTGATACATGCTTTTGCCCCCCACACAGTTGGTTTTGATATTATGGAAATTGCTCCGGACTATGACAGTGGACAGACAGCCCTGCTCGGTACAAAACTACTAAGGGAATTCATAGCCGCACATGCAGCCGGCAATATCCAATAAGCATCAATTAGATATATACCCTCAAACCTAACTGGCGATTATGAGTGAAGAGATCGAGACCACATGCCCTGCATGCTCACCACAGGAATTCGTGTGGCACGACATACTGAAGGATGGACAGAACATGCTTGTCCGGTGCCAGGTTTGCGGTGATGTACATCCCACAGAGATCGAGACAGAGAAGACCATCCCCGTAAGATTAGTAATCAGTCGAGGGGATGAATCATTCAAGACAAATGCACTTTTTGAAGAGACACAGGTCATCACGACAAACGAAGAATTGGTTGTGGAGGACCAGAACGGTGAAGATGTATACCCCATACAGATCACTTCCATCGAAACACCTACAAAACGTGAAGAATACGCAAAGATTGCAGATGTTGAAACCATCTGGGCACGTGCGATTGATGAAGTCGATGTCAAAATATCAGTACAATCCATAGGAAATACTAATCCCCATACAAAAAGAGTACCCGGAGAAGAAATTTTTGAAGTCGGCCTGGAATACGAAGCTGGGGGAGAGCGCTTCAGGATCACAAGAATAAAGATACGTGGAGGAAAATTCAGGTTTAAAAGGGGAGACAAAGTAGAGGCCAAATATATAAAAAGAATCTTCGGCAGGGTGGCCTATAAGAAAGGATGGGGAGGGGGCAGGACCGCTTGGAGTATGAAGAGAAACGTAAGGAACTGGTAAACCAGATCAAAGAAGAAGGAATCGGAAAACAGGTGCTTGAAGCTATGGGTAAAGTTCCCAGACACCTTTTTGTTTCCAAAGATATTAAAGACTCTGCATATATTGATTCTCCCTTACCTATAGGGAACAGGCAAACGATTTCAGCACCTCATATGGTAGCCATAATGTGTGATGTCCTGAAAATAGAAGAAGGCATGAAGATTCTTGAAATCGGAACCGGTTCCGGTTATAATGCTGCTGTTATGGCCGAAATGGTGGGCAAAAAGGGCCATATATACAGCCTGGAAAGAATCCCTTCTTTAAAACAATTTGCCGAAAGTAACCTTAAAAAGGCGGGTTACACCAATGTTACTGTCATCGAAGCCGACGGCACTCTCGGTTATTCTCCACAGGCTCCATATGAACGTATGTGCGTAACCTCTGCAGCTCCATCTATCCCTCGACCCCTCAAAGAGCAACTTTCAGCTGGCGGAATTATGGTGATTCCGGTTGGCAAATACATGCAAAATCTGATTCTTGTCCACAAACTTGATGACGGAACCTTCAGTGAGGAAAACCTTGGCGGCGTTATTTTTGTACCCCTTATTGGAAAATACGGGTACAGAGAATCTATTTAATGAAAATTATATACGATGGACATATATACAAGGAACCCATCTATATACGCATATATAGTGATGACGAATTAATCGAGGGATGGATATAGAAACAAGAAAAGTACAGCAAACCGGAGGTTCTACATATATTATTTCTCTCCCTAAACCCTGGGCACAGAGAATGGGAGTTGAAGCAGGCTCCAGAGTATCCGTCAGAAACCAACCCGATGGATCCCTTAATATAGCCACTCTGGACACCACAACAAAACCCAAAAAACGTAAGATGGAAATCACCAATTACAAGGGAGAAGGCCTGATACGTAACATAATTGCTGCCTATGTTGCCGGTTACGACCTTATTGAACTTGTGTCCCCAAGAATACTTGCCGAGCAAAAAAAAATAATACGAGAAATTTGCCACAAATTAATCGGCCCCGAAATCATCGAGGAAACCTCCAAAAGTGTCCTCATACAGGATCTACTCAACCCTGAAGAAGTTTCCATCAAAAAAAGTATCCGCAGAATGTACCTTATTTCCACTTCAATGCACAAGGACGCCATCCAGTCTCTCAGGACCGGTGAAAAAGACCTTGCACTTGATGTGATGCTCAGGGATGATGAAGTGGACAGATTGTTTTTACTTATCTCAAAACAGTTCCGCTCTCTGTTCAGAGGGACACGGCTTGCCGATACTACAGAGACATCCATTGATGAATATCATGACTTCCGACTTGTTGCAAGTTCTCTGGAAAGGATTGCAGACCATGCCCACAGGATCGCAGGAGTTACCAGAAAACTGCAAGGGCCTGTTCCCGAAGAAATAATGGGGCCTATAGAAAGGGCGAGCGAGGAGGCACGCAGTACTGTGGAAAAGGCAATTGATGCCCTCTATGGTTGTGATGTGAAACTGGCAAATAAAACCATTGAGAACATACAGCACATAAAAACCGATGTTGACAAACTCAATGCATCCTTTATGAAGCTAAAAGATGTAGGGACTGTAGTCGGACTGGGAACTGTGGCCGATAGTATAGAGAGGACAGCAGAATACGGCACAAATATCGCTGAGACTGCTATAAATATGGCCATCGCCACTACAGAAGAAAGTGCCTGAATTGAAAAACAGACGCTTATTTATATAATGATAATATCAGAAATCAAGAGGACAATTCCCACATCATAAATGGAGGAAATAGATGGGAGTAATAAGATCATTAAGAAGAAACTTCACAGGTCTCCTGAAGAAACTGCTCAATAAAAAAAGTGCAAGGATTGGCATTTATGGTCCCCCGAATGCAGGAAAGACCACCCTTGCAAATCGCATACTACGTGACTGGACAGGAGATGCCATGGGTTCGGTATCCAATGTTGCACATGAGACACGCCGTGCCAGGAGAAGAGAAGGGGTAACAATCAAAGGCAATGGTAATTCATTATCACTTGATATTATAGACACTCCCGGTCTTGCTACAAAGATAGATTTCCATGAATTCATGGAGCAGGGAATGAGTGAAGCAGAATCCAAACGCAGGGCAAAGGAAGCCACCGAAGGAGTAATTGAAGCGGTCAAATGGCTGGAAAGCCTTGACGGTATAATCCTTGTAATGGATGCAACCGAAGACCCGTTTACCCAGGTGAATGTCACGGTCATAGGAAATATGGAAGCCCGCGGTCTTCCACTCTTAATAGCTGCCAACAAGATTGATCGTGAAGATTCATCGCCTTCAACAATTAGGGAAGCGTTCCCCCAGCATCCACTCGTTGCCATATCTGCCCTTGAAGGAAAGAACATTGATACTCTTTATGAGGAAATTGCAAAGAGATTCGGGTGATTGAAATGCAGGGAATTCAAATGGATTTACTTTCAGAGGATCGGCTTGCAAGGATGAGCCCTGTGGAAAAGATTCGTTTCATCATTGATGAAGTCAAAAACGGTAAAATCCTTGTACTGGAAAGAGGACTCAGTCCTGAGGAAGAAGCCAATCTTATCGAGATGACAATGACACAAATAGCACCTGATGAATTCTCAGGGATCGAAATGGAGACGTATCCAGCCCACGAAACAAAGTCTTTTCTGGGAAAACTTTTCAACAAAGGCCCAAAAGGCAGACTGACCCTTATAGGCCCGGCCGATCAGCTTAAGACCCTCAAAAAAGACAGGGATATGATTACAGCATTGGTATCCTCAAACAGATAAGTGTTGTTTAACCTATGGAATCCATAGAAAGAGACATTAAGGAAAATACCAGCAACCAGTCCCTTTCATCTTATGAAATGGGGAGAGACGACGTCAATGTCATTTGTACCTATGGAAAAATATCTGTGTGGTTTGGCAGGCAGACTCCTGAAGTCGTTGTTGGGAGAATTCTTATATCTATTTCCCGGATTGATAAATCCGCCGTCCATGAAGTGGAAATTGTTTGTCCTTTTGAGAAAATAACAGAATATGAAAGCCATGGATATGTATTGGTATCCTACGCTAAATGTGAAAGTGGTTACAGGGCTACATTCCACATACCCTTCTATAACAAAAAGGCCCTTTTCTTTTTTGCAGAACACATAGTCAGAAAATTGCAGCAGAGAGATGTAAAAATAGATATATACTGGAATGGGGATGATTCAGACATCACCCGATTAACCGAGCACCTCAAAGAAATTGATGACTGGAAAGTAAAAAACATAAATTACAAGGATAGCAGTAAAGAAAAACAGGAGAAATAAAGAGAATGAATACCTGTAATGAATGTGAACACCTCACATTATCCATGGAATTGATGGCCGATCAAATAAAGGACATAGCACAGAGGCTTGACAAGGAAAGTATCAAGAAAACCATTGAGTACATAATGAATGCAGATTCCATATTTATAACAGGAGCTGGAAGGTCAGGCCTTGTTGGGAAAGCTTTTGCTATGCGGCTCATGCACCTGGGATTTACAAGTTATGTTGTAGGAGAATCTACAACCCCTGCAGTACACAAGAACGATGTAGTAATTGCCATTTCCGGCTCAGGAGAAACACGTTCAATATCCGATCTGGGAAGAATTGCTAAGGATATCGGAGCGACTCTGATAACAGTAACCTCCAACAAGGATTCCACACTTGGCCATATATCAGATGCAACCCTGGAAATACATGGACGCAGCAAGGAAGATACCGGTGGTTATCTTGAAAGACACATGAGAGGAGAATATTCCCACCTCACACCTCTGGGAACTTCCTTTGAAATTTCTTCTCTTGTATTCCTTGATGCCCTTATTACAGAATTGATCTATATCACAGGTGCATCAGAAGCAGATCTTAAATCACGCCACGCTAAACTGGAGTGAAACATGTTTGCCGGGAAATTCTCACAAAGGGTACAGGGCATTGATACATCCGGCATCCGTAAGATCTTCGAAGCGGCCGGATCGGATGCCATCAATCTTGGCCTGGGCCAGCCGGATTTCGACACTCCCGAACATGTAAAAAAGGGTGCAATCGATGCCATAAATGAAGGATTTACAGGCTATACCCTGGGACCCGGCATCACAGAACTCAGGGAGGCATTGAGCAAAAAGTTCCGGGAAGAAAATGCAATTGCCACTACACCGGATGACATAATCGTAACGTCCGGTGCCTCAGAAGCCCTGGAGATTGCACTTGCATCACTGGTAAACCCGGGAGATGAAGTTCTTCTTGCAGATCCGGGTTTCGTATCATACGCATCTCTGGCAGGAATCATGGGAGGAAAAGGAATCGGTGTGCCCCTGTCCGATGACCTGAGAATGCAACCTGAAGACGTGATGGAAAAGATCACGTCAAAAACCAAAGCTTTTATCGTGAATTCTCCTTCCAATCCCACAGGGTCCGTCCAGACGAAAAAGGATATGAAAGGATTTGCCGAGATTGCAGATGACTATGACCTTACACTGATTTCTGATGAAGTCTATGAGCATTTCATCTATGAAGGAGAACATGTCAGCCCCGCCCAATATTCTGACAATGTAATTACCGTGAATGCAACATCAAAGACCTATTCGATGACCGGCTGGAGACTGGGATATGTAACCGCTTCTTCAGAATACATCCAGCAAATGTTAAAAGTTCATCAATATGTACAGGCGTGTGCATGTTCCATGTCCCAGAGGGCTGCCCTTGCTGCCATTCAGGGACCCTTTGACCCGGTTGTGCATATGCGCGAAGAATTTAAAAAACGCAGGGATATGCTCATAGAAGGGCTCAATGGGATGGGTATCAAATGCCACAAGCCCGCAGGTGCATTTTATGCATTTCCCGAGGTCGAACCTGAATACGCCCAGCAACTTATCGCAAATGGAGTAGTGGTCGTGCCGGGTGAAGCATTCGGTGAAGGTGGAGCAGGACATATGCGCATATCATACGCCACCTCCATGGAAAACATAAAAAAAGCAATGAAAATTATGGAAGAAATACTCTAAATTATTCTTCCAGACGCTCGAGTAACAACGAAAGCGCCTCATCTATTCCTTCACCGGAGAGGGTGGACATTTCAATATCCACTTTAAATGTGTTGTTTCCACAAAGGTCCAATTTGTTTGCAGCGACCAGCACAGGCAATCCAAAATTATTCCGCACATCATCAAGCAATTTTACCTGCTGGGACATTTCATAGCCACAGGTTTCGCTGGGATCAAGGATGAAAATTACCACTGCATCAAGATATTTCAGAGCAGTAATAGCCTGCATCTCCACTTCGTTGCGATCCGACATAGGACGATCGAGCAGACCGGGGGTGTCGATTACCTGATAGCGGTTATATCCTCGCATAAAGTGACCTATCGTAACACCCTTGGTTGTAAAGGGGTATGAGGCAACCTCTGGTCTTGCATCGGTGACAGCAGCCACAAAACTCGACTTACCCACATTGGGATAACCCGCCACAACTATTGTGGGTTCTTCCCTCACATCCGGAAGCTTGCGAAGCTTGTTGCGTGCTTCATTCAGATACAAAAGGTCCTTCTTGATGGATGAAATAACGGAAGCCATCCTGCCAAAAGCTTCTTTTCGTACCTGTGGTGATGAAGGGGCACCTCTCATTTTCTGGACATATTCTCTGGAGAGATCATGGATCTTATAAGATGCCCAGTCAAGCCGGGATAAGGATTGCCTCATCCTGTCGACATCAACAAGAATCTGGGCCAGTTCATAATAAAAAGGTGGTATGGTTTCAAAACTGGGGAACCTCCTCACAATATTGGAGAGATTATCTGTCAGGATGTTACCTGCAGTAAGTACCATTGATTCGTCTGCTTTCAGAGCAGCCTCCCTACCTCCTCTCTTCTTACCTGCATTTGCACGACTGGCCCGCCTGAAAGCCTTGTCTACAAGTTCATCTTCTGTAGGTACTGTACTAATCTTCTCAAATATCATGATACGATTACCTTCCGATTGCGACAAACACAAGTAAGATATATAGTCTTTATTCTGCAAAAACACTATTTATAAATACAGCTTTTGATCATTTCTTACTACAAAGCGGTGGTCATCATGGAACTTACTCCAATCCAGAAAGAAATACTAATTGCATTGATAAATTTACAGCGCCAGAAAGATTCGGCCGTTAAAGGGGAAGAGATTGCCGATCTGATTGACCGCAATCCAGGGACAGTCCGAAACCAGATGCAATCCCTGAAAATGCTGGGACTTGTAGAAGGAGTCCCCGGCCCAAAAGGAGGATACCGTGCAACGGGTACCGCCTATGAAGCTCTTAGTGTCACATCCATGGAACATGAAGCAATTGTGCCTATCTATCGTAATGGGGAACTTGTACAGGGAGCTACAGCTGCTGAGATCATATTCACAACAGTCAGGCATCCAGACCTTTGCAATGGCAGGATTAAAGTAATAGGCAATGTCCGCAGTTTCCTCGAAGGAGACCAGGTGCAGGTAGGCCCAACACCTGTAAACAGGCTGATAGTCCGAGGGGAAATTGTAGGCAGGGATGATACCGAAAATTCCCTTCTATTCTCAATAAACGAAATGGTTTCACTACCCAAAAAATCCGTCAAACATTACATAACTCACCAGCCAATTTATGTGAATGTCAATTCAACCATCCAGGAAGCTGCCAGGATATTGGTAAGCAACAATATACACGGTGCTCCCGTGGAAGATAATGGCAAGATGGTCGGGGTTGTGACATTCACAGATATAGGAGAAGCTCTTGCAAGTGGAAAAATGACACTCAAAGTTAAAGATATTATGACAAGGGATCTTATCACCATTAACGGGAATTCTTCCCTCAGTGATGCGGTCCAGATGTTCAACAAGTATGACATCGGAAGACTTGTGGTGACACTCAACGACGAGCCTGCAGGACTGTTATCAAAAACCGATGTACTGCACGAACTTGCTGTTTACTGAAATATCAGTGACGTCTGCCTTTCATCTCAGCAGATATCTCGTCCAGGGTAATATTGTTGGCTGAAAGCATAACCAGCATGTGGAAAAACAAATCGCAGGATTCCTCAATAATCCTGTCTTTCTGTCCATTTTTTGCGGCAAGGATTACTTCAGTGGATTCTTCACCTATTTTTTCCAGAATCTTATCCATCCCTTTATCGTGCTTCAAAAGAGAGCATACATAAGAACCCTCAACTGCGTTTTCTTTGCGATCTTCTATAACATCATATACGTCTTCTAGAACTGAAATTGAACTCATTGGTAATCACTCCCTGAAGAAAGGAATACAAGTTTTCCAAAGGATATATGATATTATATGATTTTCCCTTCTTCAATAGCCAATGCCTATATATGCCTGCAAAAAATAAATTAAATGAGGAAGAGGTAAATGATATCTTTCCAAGGAGTCAGAAAAATGATAGGGGAAAATATGCAGGTAAAAGATGCAATGAGCAGAGGAGTGGTTACAGTACCAATGGATGCAACCGCAGCAGAGGTAGCAGAAACAATGGCAAATCGTGATGTTTCTGCTGTTGTAGCAGTTGACGAAAATGGTGAAACCTTTGGATTTGTTTCCGAAATGGATATTCTCTCCAGACTCGGAAACAAAAACTGGGAAATTGCCTCAATAGAAGATTTGATGGCATCATCTGTTAAAACCGTAAATCCGGATATGAAACTAAAGGATGCGGCAAAACAGATGGCTGAAAAGCACATTCATCGCCTGATAGTAATGTCAGAGGAAAAGGTAGGTGCGTCATACAGGCCAATCGGGATACTGAGCCCGGTAGACGTAATAAAATATCTTGTTCAAAAATAAATAGGATGACGTTGGAAGAAAAACCAGTATGACGGGACACCTTTAAGCTTTTCAGCCAACGTCTTATCATCCAATTAACATTGATAAATATATTTTTTGTGGTCTCCCGTCTACTGCTTACTTATATTTTTCTTGGATCGGTTATTTCACCTGTCAGTGCAGCAGCTGCAGCTGTCGCAGGAGAGCCCAGATAAACAAAGGATTCAGCACTTCCTTCCCTGCCACGGAAGTTCCTGTTAGAGGTTGCCAGGCCAACTTCACCGTCACCCAGAAGGCCGAATGAGCCACCCATACAAGGTCCACAACATGCAGATTCCACAATTGCACCGGCTTCCATGAACTGTTCTATATAGCCGGCCCTGAGGGCTTTCATGTATTCAGTCCTTGAAGCAGGTATAACCAGCAGCCTGACGCCCTCTGCAACGGGTTCATCACCCATCATATTGGCAACAATTTCAAGGTCCTCAAACCTGCCGTTGGTACAGGAGCCTACGAATACCTGATCCACTTTTGTTCCTTCTAATTCTGAAACGGGCTTTACATTGTCAACATTATGAGGACAGGCAAGCTGTGGCTCCAGGTTCGACACATCGTAGTGACGGATATCCTGATAATCCGCACCTTCATCGGAAACCCAATGGGAATCAAGCTTGTATCCAGGAATCCTTTCCTGAAGATATTTTTCGGTAACACTATCCGGTTCGATGATACCTGCTTTTCCTCCCATCTCTATGGCCATATTGGACATGGTCATCCTTTCGGAGATAGAAAAGGAACGTACTGTCGAACCTGCATATTCCGCAGCCATGTATCTTGCACCTTCAACACCCACATCTCCTATCAGGTGAAGGATGAGGTCCTTGGAATAAACCCTCTCGGGCAATTTTCCTTCAACTTCAAAGCGAATGGTCTGGGGAACACGGAACCAGAGTTTGCCAGAAGCAAGTACCGCTGCCATATCCGTAGAGCCCACACCGGTGGAAAAAGCCCCCAGGGAACCATAGGCACATGTATGTGAATCCGAACCTACTACGAGGTCACCGGGTTTCACATGTCCCTTTTCGGGCACCACCTGGTGACAGACCCCTTCATAAACGTCATAATTGAGAATATTCTGTTCCTGTGCAAACTCACGCAGCATGATATGATTCTTTGCTGCATGGAGGGAATCAGCCGGAACCTGATGGTCAAACAGGATTACAATCTTGCTGGGATCCCACACTTTTTTCTCGTCCCTGCCTTTCATGATTTCATAGAAACCATCTACAGCCAGTGGACCGGTTATGTCATGGGTCATTGCAAGGTCAATATTAGCAAGGACAAAGTCCCCGGCTTTGACTTCCTTGCCCGATGCCCGGGAAAATATCTTTTCTGAAATTGTCATTGGATGAGAGTCATTGGCAGACATGATAATCAGCAAAAATAATGTGTGATATAATTAATAAACCAATCGATAGAATCATTTGTCATCGGGTTTCCATTTACCCCTGCTATCATGTACAATCATTTTATAATCAGCAACAGGCCGGGATACCAGAAATAATAATCCCTCATTAAAGTGCCTGTAGGTCATCAGAGTATCCCGAAGTTCAATTATATAGCGTTGTAACACTTCATCTGCAAGCCTGCGCGCATGATAAAGGGAAAAAACCCTATCCATACCACCGCATTCAGAAATTTCCAGCTTGCCTTCTGCAATATAGAAGGGATAGGTCCTGCAGAGAAGGGGCCTGAAGGGATATATGGTACATCCGGCATCACCCAGGAAGACACACTCGCCGTTTGTTTTCCTTTTGAGCCTCCAGCCAAATGTATGTACATTACCTTCAGTATCTGCCAGAAACATATCTTCTTCTGCTACTGTCGGTTCAATAGCATCTATATTGCCACTTTTTTTCAAGTTGCCAATATCAAAATAGGTTAGCAGTACGCTGTTATCTCCTGTGGAAAATTTGCAGCACCTGCCACATCCAATGCATCTGAAACCAGTACGGGCTATTTCCATGACCAGATCATGAAGAGGTATAGAAATAGATTCCAGGATCTGGTTTTCCAGATCCTTCAAAATAAGTGAGCGAGATTCTTTTTCTTTCATTCAGATCTTATTCATCCACTTCCTCTACCCCAACAGCCTTGAGGAATTTCTTAACTACTGCTTCATCCACGAGTTTCAGTAAAGTCTGACGGTCCTTTATGTCACTGAAAACCCCCAGAGCGATCTGTGCACCTGCAGCTGTGGAATGACCTCCGGCAGAACCTTCACCAAAGGCCTTTTTCAGGATGGTACCCAAATTGACACGGATATCATTGCTGCGTCCTGAAATATAGATAACATCATCACTTACACCAAATACTATTGTGGTAAATATACCCTCAAGATTGAGTAAGTAATCGGCTGCCTGGGGAAGAGCATCCCTGTCCCGGATGATTCCCACATTGGAAAGCAGGTAGCTACCAATGACCTGCCGGTTCTTGATAGCCTGGCCGAGTACATCAAGGGTTTCGATAGACATTGACGGCCTTTCAAGCTGATCCAGAACTTCATGGTCGGCCATCGGATAAAGGAAAGAAGCAGCTGAAAGATCATTGGGATCGGTGTTGCGCTTAAAATCCAGTGTATCGGTACGAATGCCATACAGCAGAGCTGTGGCAATTTCACTGCTGATTTCTATATTCAATTCCTGCAGGTACTTGGTCATTATAGTAGCAGAAGCCCCCACATTGGGGCGAATATCAATAAAATCAGCATCTATTTCAGCATCACCTACAGGATGGTGGTCTATTACCACACCAATATGTGTCCCTTCTGGAAGCATATTGTTTGACCCTGCCACCGCACAATCGACAAGAGCAATCTCATCAAATTCAGATATATCCCGACCTTCCATATGCTCGAGATTGATACCCAGCAGGTTTACAAATGCTTTGTTCTCCTGATGGCCTATTTCACCATTATAGAGAATCGTGGGATACAGACCATAATTTTCGGCCATGAGTTTAAGGGCCAGGGCACCTGCTATAGCATCAGGGTCAGGGTTATCATGAACCACTACAGCAAGGCTTTTCCCAGTGTTTTTTCTGAACCACTGGGAAAGCTGGTTACCGATTCTCACAGATTCAGCACGTTCAAGGGACCTTGAAAGGGATTTTGATACTATCCGGGATGGCATGAACACAAAATCCGCACCAATTTCTTCCATTTCCTGCAGATTAATTACATCCGATGCCCTTGCAACACAGTAGAGAGAAGGACGGAAATGTTTTTTCACATTCCTGAGAGCCTGTTTATTGGCCTCGTTATCTGAACTGACAATCAATACACCGGATAGTTTTTTAGTCTGAAGGCCACGTAGAGTTTCAATCTCGGAAATATCACCCACTATCGCCTCATAGGCTTCCTCACGCAGGGTCTCGACTTTTTGTGGGTCCTTATCAACTATGATAAGTTCTTTTCCTAATTCCCTCAATGCCTTTGCTGTGGCAAAACCAATACTTCCACTTCCAAGTATCAGATAGGTAGGTTTAAAACGTGTCCTTTCAGGTTCATTTTCTTTTGGTGCGGCGGGAATGAGAATATACCTCCCTGTAGAAGATGAAATAATCCCTAACTATTAAGACATTTTCGTCTCAAAATGGTGAATAAAAGATAAAACAGCAGAAATTTCATTAACTCAGAAGAACAATAAATAACAGAGGAAAGAATGCAATCTATTACACCTGACAGAATGAAAGCCATAGACACAAACTGCACACATCTGGGATTGAAAGGGATACAGCTTATGGAAAATGCAGGAGCTGCGATTGCACGTAAAGTGTTATCCCTGGATGTTCACAACAATGTATTGATCGTGGCAGGAAGGGGAAATAATGGCGGCGATGCATTTGTTGCCGCCCGTCATCTAAGTTATTATGATAATATTAGAGCAAGGGTGATCCTGGCGGGGAAAGCAAGCGGCATAAGAACAAAGGACGCATTGGAAAATTTCAATTTATTGAAACATTGTGGTATTAAGGGCCTGGCTGAGATTACGGATTCCACACAATCCGATGTTTTCCAATGGTTCAAAGAAGCGGATGTCATTGTAGATGGCCTGCTTGGCACGGGAATCCGGGGACATGTCAGGGAACCTGAAGCTACATTGATAGATGCCATTAATACCGGCAACTCCTATGTGGTTGCAGTAGACACGCCCTCGGGTCTCGATCCTGCTACTGGAAAGGGTGAGAATACTGTCATGGCAGATACAACCCTGACATTCCACAGAATGAAAACCGGCCTCGAAAACCAGGGTGAATTTACAGGAGATGTCGAAGTTATCAATATCGGCGTTTGCAGGGACGCAGAAGACACTGTAAACAGAGGGGACCTGGAACCTCTGCTCAAACGTCGTATTGATTCACATAAAGGACAGT
The DNA here is from genome assembly GCF_001683555.1 of Methanohalophilus sp. DAL1. Classification (NCBI taxonomy): domain Archaea; kingdom Methanobacteriati; phylum Methanobacteriota; class Methanomicrobia; order Methanosarcinales; family Methanosarcinaceae; genus Methanohalophilus; species Methanohalophilus sp. DAL1. The sequence goes on from NZ_MAFX01000008.1 coordinate 29,103, forward strand.
CAGGCAGGGTACTTATCATCGGAGGAGGTAGATACTCCGGAGCACCGGCCCTTTCAGCAATGGCTGCCCTGCGCACCGGTGCAGACATTGTGACCGTTGCCTCCCCGGCAAATGTGTCGGACACAATCGCCTCATTTTCCCCCAACCTCATTGTCAGGAAATTATCCTCTGAAATTCTGCATACAAACGATATTGAAATCTTAAAAGACCTTATTCATGCACACGATGTGGTGGTTATCGGAATGGGGCTGGGTAACGAAGAAACAATACACCAGGCAATACACCAAATCCTGCCCCTATGCAAGAAAGTTGTTGCGGACGCAGATGCCCTTAATGAATTACAACTGCCCCCTCCTGAAAATTGTGAAATGATACTTACGCCTCATCCCGGGGAATTCGCCAGACTTACAGGAAAGGAAGTTGAAAAAGAACTGCCTGCAAGGGCCAAAATGTTACATGATTTTTCCCGGGAAAATAAAGTTATAACCATCCTAAAGGGGAAAACCGATATTATTTCTGATGGCAAATACATAAGACAAAACTATAGTGGAAATGCCGGTATGTCCGTTGGCGGCACAGGAGACGTGCTCGCAGGAATCGTGGGTGCCCTGTTCTGTCGCACGGATGCGTTTAATGCCGCTTGCTGCGGGGCATTTGTTAATGGAGAGGCAGGAGATGTGGCTTTTGCAAAAAAGGGGTACGGATTACTGGCAACAGATGTGATCGAACATATTACAGACATTATGAGACAATAACAGGTGATAAAATGACACATACAAAAGACAGGAATGTTGTAGTGGATATTGAAAGGAACAGACTGCGAGTTATAATCAGTCATGGAGAAGATGAAGAAATCATCAAGTTGAGTTTTGGTGAAGCCCAGACATTGTACGAAGCCCTCGGGAAAAAACTTGAGGACTATAAGCAGCGCCAGAATCTCAGAATAGATTAAATGGGGCGAATCCGTGGGAGAATTCACTCACATCAAAGATAGCCATGTTCATATGGTCGATGTATCCGGAAAAAGCGAGGTCAAACGCACTGCTCTTGCCCGGGGGAGTATATTCCTTTGTAAAGAAACCATTGAAGAAATCCAAAAGGGATATGTCGAAAAGGGCAATGTACTGGCCACAGCCCGTATTGCCGCCATAATGGCTGTCAAAAAGACTCCGGAACTTATTCCGATGTGCCACCAGATCCCGATAACCGGTATCGACATGGATTTTGAGATATGTAAAGACAGGATTACTGTTAACCTATCCGTCAAATCCAGAGGCCAGACCGGCGTGGAAATGGAAGCAATTACAGGCGTAAGCTGTGCCCTCCTTGCAATATGGGACATGGTCAAGGCACTTGAGAAGGATGAAACCGGAAACTATCCCCATACCCGGATCACTGATATTGAGGTAATACATAAAGTAAAAGAAAGCTGATACCTAATTCTTATAAGTCACCAGTGCATTCATAACCATTATCAAAAAAGCGAGGGAATGATGTGAAAATAATAGCCGGACCAGCTTCCCAATTGCTTGCCTCTAAAGTGGCACAGCAACTCAATACGCCTCCCACAATATGCGACTATAAAAGATTCCCTGACGGGGAACTGTATACCCGCATCAGGGATGACAGCATCGATGATGTTACTATAATACAGAGTACACCTACAGATAGTGATTATGTAGCCCTGCTACAATTAATAGATGCTTGTGAAGAAGCACCAACCATCAACGTTGTAATACCGTATATGGGATATGCCAGACAGGACAAAGTTTTCAATCGGGGAGAACCGGTCAGTGCGCGTGCAATTGGCCGAACCATTAATGCTGACAGGGTTTTCACTGTAAACATACATGAGAGAAGCATACTTGAACATTTCAATGCCGATTCCTTTGACCTTGACGCTTCACACTTAATCGGGAATCATATACGTTCTCTGAACCTGACAGATCCACTCATAATCTCCCCGGATGTTGGTGCCCTCGAACTTGCAAAAAGTGCATCTGCAGATATAGGCATTCCCTACGAACAACTTGAAAAAACAAGGCATAGCGGAGAAAGTGTAACGATTGCTGAAAAAGAGATTGATGTGAGCGGAAGGGATCTGATACTGCTGGACGACATGATTGCAACCGGTGGTACCATGGCAGAATCTATCCGTATGCTTAAAGAGCAGGGTGCAGCAGACATATATGTTGCCTGTATACACCCGGTACTTGCACGCAATGCCGTGGTGCGTCTTTACAATGCTGGTGTCAAGGAGATTATATCCACTGATACCCTTGAAAAACCACAGAGCAGTATCTCGGTAGCCCCCCTGATAGCCGATACTCTTAAAAGCCTCTAATATTCACCTATATGAGGAGTGTTAAGTATGTCTTTACCGGAAATCTGTCCCATTGATAGGACTCATGTGTGCAAAAAAAGAAAGTGTCACCTCTACCATGTGGATTGGCGTAGCGGTGATGAGAACTGTTCCGTTGGGTATAATCAGACCACAAAAATGAGAAGGAGTTCCGAATCTGTAGTGGATGAATATGCTCAACGTGTGAAGGAAAAACTCAGGGACAGAACAGAACCACCGGTAGATTCCAGAGAACCCACAAAAGAAATCCCACAACCAGGAAGAGATAAGGCTCCCACAAAAGAAAAAACCAGAGAGATATCCACAGAAGGAAAGAGGAAAAGTATAGATAAAGCAATGGAACTTGACCTTCCAGATGATTATGAAGAAGAGTTCTGGTCCGACAGATAAAGCAGATAATATGCATGCAGAGATGCTGCAATCTGTTTATAACACACTTATCCGGGAATTTGGTTCACAGCAGTGGTGGCCTGCTGAAACCCCTTTTGAGGTTATAGTCGGAGCAATACTTACCCAGCAGACAAAATGGACCAATGTGGAAAAAGCTATCGATAACCTCAAACAGAAGAATATGATTGAGGCCGGCAAACTGGCAGAGATAGATCTGCAGGAACTTGAAGAGGATGTCAGATGTACCGGATTTTACAGACAAAAGGCCAGCAGATTACAGGAGATATCAATCTATTTTGATCATCACGGAGAAGAAGCACTTTTTTCGCTTCCAACAGAAAAACTGCGCAGGCTTTTACTTGAATTAAAGGGTATCGGACCTGAAACTGCGGATAGTATCCTCTTATATGCTGCCGGGAAACCCTGTTTTGTAATTGATGCATATACGACCAGAATAATGCGATGTATCGGAATTGAGAGCAATTACCACCAGCTGCAGGAAATGTTCGAGAAGAATATTCCAAAAGATGTGGAAATGTACAAGGAATATCACGCCCTGATAGTGGAGTACGCTAAAAGGTACTGTGCGACCAAGCAGTGCCACAAATGTCTCCTGAAGGGGAACAAAGATGGACAAAACTGAATTCAATGAGATACACCGAAGCGTCACGAATGCTTCAGACTTCGAAAAACTGGCCCTGGATTACTGCCAGCCCGTAGGCGTAATCGCTTCCATCCTGCACCAGAAAATTATCGATTATGTCAAGAAAAAATACTATATCATACAGAATAAAAGTGCTTTACTGCTCAAAAAATGGAAAAGGGGCAGCAGTATAATTCAACTTTCAGAAGAATACAAATTCCCTCCTACACTTATAGCTACAACGCTGCTAAAAGAGATGGGGATGTCCAAGAAATACGTATTCAACCACCTAGATGAGATAGAAGACAACCGGCTTGCATCTGAAATAAAGGAAGCTCTTGAAATAGATCTTTATTTTTCACCTGAAGCCCACTCTTTTCAGGCCAGGAAAGGAATATTAGGGGAAATGATTGTAGCCAAGTGGCTTGAATACAGAAATATCGAATATCTAACAGAAGAAGAATTGAGAAAACAAAGTGCAGAAAAGACACCTGATTTTTTCCTTCCTGATCCTGTTGAGATCCGGGGTCAGCAGGTAAACTGGATCGAAAGCAAAGCCGTATTTGGTAACGAAACCGATCATCAGACCTATATCAAAAAGCAGTTTTTCCACTATGAAGAATTATATGGCAGTGGAATGGTGATATACTGGTACGGTTATGTGGATGGGATCAGCCTGGAAGGCCATGTAATAAGTGACTACAGGATAGATGATGAGTTTGATCCAGACATCCTGCGGGATATAGTAGATTTACTCAATCTCGCGCCTGACTGGTAAAATTACATTCCTTCATTGTCTCTCAATGGCGAATAAGGGCCTGTATCACCAAAGTCTTCCTTTAATAAAACATCGCCCTCTACAAGACTGGCATGTGTGCCTATGGTTTCGAGCAACGAATCTACCTCTTCTCCCACAGGTTCCCTCATATTGTTCATTTCAAAAATATCTTGTAAAACAGATATTGCATTTCTTTTCCGGGGATCAGTGATGCGTGTCATTAAAGTTAACACCGTTGATTGTTTTTAAAAACCTGCCGATTTTTACCTATTTTACAAGAGCATTCCGATTTGGTAGACCACTGCACCCACTGTGAATGCAAGGAGTATCGTAAATGTGGAGATCATAACAGTATCCCTTGTGCCCAGCTCATGTTTAAGTATTGCAATGGTTGCAACACATGGAATATATATTGTTGTAATTACAGCAAACACGTACATCTGTAGAGGCGTCAATACCGTTGCAAAATTAGCAGTACCCGCAAGTACCGCCAGTACCTCAAGCGCCATTTCCTTGCGCAATATACCGAATACAAGTGCTGTGGCAGCAAAAGCAGGCAGACCGAGAATCCCCACAGATATAGGAGATACGGCATTCTCGAAAATATCCAGTATACCCAGGCTATCCAGCCCACCCAAAAATGCACTCCCCACTATCAGCAGAGGAAAAGCGATGTAGACAAACTCACGTATCCTAAGCCAGGTCTTTTTAAGAGTGGACACAACATCAGGATGTCTCAACGGACCCATCTCCATTATAAAACCGGTCCGCTCCCCGGGAAGACCCCTACCCAATATCCAGCCGGTTATGAAAATTATAAAGATTTCCAGCACATAGATAGATACTGCAGCCCAATAACCTACAAAAGTGCCTACAAGTCCCAGAATAATAACAGTCCTTGCAGAACAGGGGATAAGGGATATGAGAACCGAAGCGATACGCCTTTCCCTCAATGTATTCAATGCACGGGTAGCCATGATTGCCGGTACATTACAACCCAATCCCAGTACCAGGGGAATCACTGCCCTACCATGCAATCCCATCCTGTGGGTCAGGTTATCCAGCAGGAAAGCTGCGCGAGTCAGGTATCCCGAATCCTCGAAAATGGAGAGTATAATATAAAAAATCCCTATGTAGGGAATTGCAATGGCAAATCCAGCCTCTATGCCCAGCAGGGAATAGATGATCACATTGCGCACAAGGGGGTTGCTTGCTGCAAGCTCCGCTTCAACCGGAGCTATGAGGTAGGTTTCGAAAAGATGGACGATTCCCTCTTCCAGGAATCCCCCAACCCTGAAAACCAGAAGGAAAGTAAGTAAAAGGGCTGCTGCAAGACCCACGACACCCACATATTCAGATGTGAGCATATCATCAATACGATGCTTTAGAGAAGTGTCCTTTTCTACAATTGACTGCACCGAGTCTGTAATCTGGCCGGCTTCCCCATAGAGGTCTCTTGCCATGGTATCTGAAATAGCCATATTGTGGGCATCTTCGATCTCTGAAGCCATTTCTGAAGCTTTTGACAAAAGCAGGTCTGCCTCATGGGGTCTGCAGCACATGCGTACAAAATCACTGTCATTTTCAAGGGCACGCAATCTTATTACAGAGGCAGTATCAGGAAAATCCACTCCAAGGTCATTGATAGCGTTAGTTATATGGTTATCATAGTGAACACGGATTCGCCCTGCTGGTGAAAGGGATGGGTCAACTGCTTCTTTCAGGACCTCCTCAAGCCCGATTCCCTTGGTGGCAACAGTAGGTACAACCGGCACACCAAGTAGCCGGGATAATTTGGGGGCGTCAATATCAATACCCATTTCCCTGGCGGCATCCAGCTGATTTAGGGCAATTACTACGGGTACACCGAGTTCCAGTATCTGGAGGGTAAGATACAGGTTACGTTCCAGTCTTGTGGCATCCACCACATTTACAATCACATCGGGATATTCACGCAGCAGGTATTCCTTTGAGACCCGTTCGTCCTCTGTGGATGTACCCAGTGAATAAATACCCGGCAAATCAACGATATCTATTTTCTTCTGGCCAACCTTTACAGTCCCGCGTGTCATTTCCACAGTGGTTCCCGGATAATTGGAAACCATGACACCCACACCGGTGACCCTGGAAAAAAAAGCACTTTTACCTACACTGGGATTGCCAACAAAGGCAATTGTCATGTCATGATCGCCGTCATGCATGCGTTTTTCGGCTGCCCCGCAGCAAGAATCAGGAATGAGTACCACGTCTCCGCTGCCTGTGGTCGTTTTCTGCAGGTTTTACAAAGATTTTTTCCGCCACTTCTTTTCCCAGGGCTATTTCAGTACCCTTGGTAATTATAGAAATGCATCCCTGTTTCTGTTTTCTTTTGATTTCAATATCCTCTCCTGCGACCATCCCCAGTGACGTGAGCCTATCCTTGGTCTCTTTTGGCAGGGCAACCATTACCACTTTTCCTTTAGTCTTTTCATTCATTTCTACAAGAGAAATATAATGTTCCCTGCTCAAACTACATTTAGCAGGCAGAGTGGTTTCAGAAATATCGCAAAGGCCTTTTTCTGCCAGATAAGAGCACATTCTTTCAAGTACAACATCTGACATAACATGTTCGAGCGCACAGGCTTCCTGGTCCGCTACTTCTTCATTTATATCAAGTACCCTGGTGAAAAAGTTCTTGAGCACCAGATGTTTTCGCTGGAGATTGTTGGCCTGTATTATTCCGGATTCGGTCAATTCAACCCCGCGATAAGGAGCATGAGTCACAAGACCTTCATCCGAGAGACGCTGTATCATTTCAGTAACTGTTGCCGGAGCAATTTCAAGTTCCTTTGCTATATCCTTGTTCTTGGCCGGGGAACTGGTGCGAGTGATCAAACCCTGTATGGTTTCCAGATATTCTTCGGTTCTCTCAATATACATAAATGACCCACTGCTAGAGGAAAATTAGAATACATATTATATTAGGTTATGCGAAAGTGAAGTAGAGAATCTATAGATATATATTTAACGGCTGTACACAAAGACACTGTTCAGTTAAAACATCTTTCCCATTGATACGGCGTATATGAATTTAGATTTTGATGATTTCTGATGTAATTATGATTAAACATCTGTATCCAGTTATTAATATGCTGAACAAGTCCCTCTTTATGTGGGAAATATTTATCAAACACCTTAATCCTCCTTTTTACAGATTTGAATCATCGCTCGATATAATTTCTGATATCCTCGGATATTACAGTTCTCTTAATCCCGGGTTTCTCCATAACAGTGTACCATGGCCCCCCATCCACAACTGCCCTCTTTGGCATTTCTCCATATATTCGTTTCAAATCCTTAAAGAAAGATTTCGTAGTTAAGTGGTTCCTTGTAGGATATATCTTGGCATAGATTATTCTTTTAGAATCGGGATTTATAGCCGCGTTATAATAATAGTTCTGAGTTTTTCCTCAAACTTAAGTCCCTGCTGGTACACAAGTATGGATAATGCTATGGCTTTTAGATTCCTTCTTTTCCTTTGCACGTAAGATTTAATATCTACCGGCACTAAATCTAATTATGCATTCTGTTCCATTTTCATCCCCTTTAAATGGGGGGATGAATCCCCATTTAGTTATTTTTTAACTGAACAGTGCCTATCTTTTTGCCGAAACGTATATATTCAGGTAATGCTTATGAAGGGCCGCACAAATGGGCCGGTAGCTTAGTCAGGCAGAGCGATGGACTCTTAATCCATAGGCCGAGGGTTCAAATCCCTTCCGGCCCGCCTATTTGCTTTTCTTATTTTAATCTAAGAATATATTGAAGGTGCCGGAAGGCACATTTGTGTCTATGTATGTGGCCACCGACTCTTCAGCATCCCTGTGTTGTCGGGAAGGCATCAACATTTTAACGGTAAATGTCATGTTCTTAACAGGCCTTGTTTGGACTTTAAATTCATTCGGCCTTCTGGAATTTGCACTTTCCGGAAATCATGACTGTACCTGCCATCATGCACCTCAACTGCCACCTTGAATCTCACGATCATGTTTATGCGGGCGTCGGGCTTAGTATTGCCCGTTATTGTGATATTTCCCCAGGTTTGAGCCGCTTGTGTGATACATCCCACTCAATACCAGAGTATTTTGTGTCTGGCTTTTCCTCTATAGGTTTCAATATAGAGCTTATTATTTTGTAAAATCCCAAAAATATGTTGTATCCGGTTGTTGAAATAGAACTCCCCTTATTCTATAAACATAATTGAACGTATGCCAACTTTATTTTCTTAGGCCCGTTTTCAACGAGTTGTTTATATGTATTATCAGTTATTATCTTATATAAAATTCACAGGAGAGTGAGATTTATGCCCAAGGTTAGTGTGGATATCCCCCAGCAGTTGCTTGATGATCTTAATTGTCATGTAGGGGTAGATAGGAAATTCGTGAGTCAGTCGGATGCTATTCGGACTGCAATCCGTAAATTACTGGATAGGATGGATGATGTGGACACAAGGCACGGAAGAATTAAAGAATAAGATTTGATTTCAAATATTCCATGCATTCTGTACCATTTTGCAGATTTTTCATTTCTGTAATAAACAACCCTTCATAACCGTCAACCCTGTCAAATACTTTTTTCCAATTAATACAGCCTTTGCCAAGAGGGAGGTGTTCATCCCTTTTTTCATGGTTGTCATGTATGTGGGAATGGATCATTACTTCTCTGCAGGAATCCAGAAACTCATCAAGCAAGCCCATTGTATTGGCATGGCCAATATCCAGTGTCATGCCTATATTATCCGAATCTGCCTTTTCTATTATTTCCAGTATTTCAGCAGGATATTTTCCAAATATGTGAGGCATATCTGGCATATTCTCCAGTGCAATCGTAATTCCTTTATCCTCTGCAATCGTGCTTATCTCTTTCAGTGATCCTATCGTATTGTCCCAGGCTTTTTCGGGATATAATGCTCCTTCAGGGGAGAGATAACCAGGATGGATTACTGCGATTTCAGCAAGACCTGATGCCATGTGCAGGCAATGTCCCATCTGCCTTATAATTTCTTTGTGTATACCGGGATTGAGGGTTGCAAGGTTTATGTCAGAAAACGGCAGGTGTATTGTGAAGGTCAGGTTTGTTGTATCCTTTATCTGTTGTATCCTGTCAATGTTTTCAGCAGTAATTTTCTGTTTTCCTTCCTGTACAAGTTCAATTGCTGAATATCCCATCTCTTCCAGTTCATAAGCCCATTCAAGTGGCATTTCCCCGCTTGCTCTTGCAGAAAACCCGATTGCCGGTGGCAACTTACTCACCTTCTCTTAATGGGGGCATTTCCTTTTCATAAACAGGTTTTCCTTCTTCTGTGGGAGGGGCTAACCAGTTAATTATATCTTCCAGTTCCCCTTCATTACATTTAATTTCCACATGGATCGACCCTAGCTCTTCTTCTCCTGCAGGAAAACTGATGCGTCCCACAAAAGCAACCTGTTTATTGAGCATGAAACTTATTTTTTCTTCCGGGCTGTGTATTCCTTTTTCGAGAACGGACCTTGCGGTATCGAGGATTGCTTCATCCCGCAGCAGGTGGTGGAATATTTGCAGGTCACGATGGTTGCAATCTATAACTGCGATATTATCATCTAAACGGGGTGCAAGACCACTAATCCTTGTAAGCGCCTCGCATACCTTTGAGACATCCTCTGTTGGATTTACACGGGCCCAAAACTTAACGCTGGCCATTTATTCTTCCCACCGTATCTTTCACCTGTTTTCTAAATTCCTTGAGACTTGCGGTGTTGTCAATGGTTACATCGGCAGTTTCCATTGCCTGACCCATTCCCCATTTCATCTCCCTTTCGTCCCTGATTTTCAAATCTTCGATTTTTTGCATGTCATCGCTTCTGCATCTTTTACGCACACGTTTAAACCGGTTTTCAATAGGACTGCTTATAGCGATTAATGAAAACTCATCTCCAAATTCTTTCTTGAAAATTTCCACCTCTGCAATCCCGCGGATGCCATCGATCACAACAACATCGTTATCATTCTGTTTGATTTTCGGGATACATCTCCTGGCAACTGCATCCATGCCTTCTTTGTCCCTCAGGTCATTGGCTACCATTCCAGTGTTGCTGTCTGTTGGATCGAGCTGGCGGTGCTTGACCTCTTCCCGTATCACATCTCCCATATTGATTACATTAATTCCCATATTACGGATCACTTTTGAGGCTTCGGATTTCCCGGAGGCGGGCATTCCTACAAAGGCTATTATTTTCATGAGTTGTTTCTCCTCTCCTGCCCTATGATATGTTATTATTTATATATCGTTATCCCTATGGAATATCATGCAAATCGGAAAGATAAGGCTTGGAGGAAACCTTTTGCTTGCTCCAATGGCAGAGGTAACCAATCTTGCCTACCGGGTAGTTTGCAGGCGTAGGGGTGCATCTTTTGCTTTTACCGAGATGATCAATTCCGAGGCGATACTGCACGACAATGCAAAATCACATCAGATGGCTCTAAGTTTTCCGGATGAGGGTATATTCGGTGTCCAGATATTTGGCAATTCTCCGGTTTCTATGGCAAAGGCTGCCTGCCTGATTGAAAATGAATCATCTCCTTCAATTATAGATATCAATGCGGGCTGCCCGTCTCCCAGAATCCGAAAAACGGGTGCGGGCTCAAAGCTTATGGAAAAACCCGATGTGCTGGAAAATATTATACAGTGTGTGGTGGAATCAGTAAATGTGCCTGTGACTGTAAAGATACGCGTATTCAGGGATGTGTCACAGACTGTGGAACTTGCATCAAGGCTTGAAAACGCCGGTGTCTCGGCCATAACAGTCCATGGAAGGACTGCCATGCAGCACTATTCGGGGTTGGCGGATCATTTGCACGCTCGCAGGATAAAAGAGGAACTATCAATTCCTGTTATTGCAAACGGGGATATACGGGACGGTGTTTTTGCTGCCCAGGTTCTTGAATATACGGGATGTGACGGTCTTATGATAGGGCGGGCAGCCATGGGAGATCCTGATATCTTCTCAAGGATAGGGTCATTTCTTGAAAGCGGCACGGAGTCCCCTCCAGCCGGTTGTGATCAGAGAAAAAGCAGTCTGGAGGAATACCTGAAACTGCTGGAAACCTATGGGTTGGACAAAAATGTAAACCTGGCAGCACATTCTGCGTGGTTTACCAGGGGTCTTGCAGGTTCCAGGTCATTTCGCAAATCCATCCAGAACGTAAAGAGTAGTGATGATATCATTTCCAGGATGGGAATGCTATGCAAGGAGTCATAATTGTTCTTTTAGGATTTTTTAAAATAATTTTTATCTGTTATCACCGAAAAACTAAATAATAATTAGCTATTCTACACAATTAAACATTGCATTTATTCCAATTACCATCCAAACGGTAATTGTTGATGCATGCGGGTTCGTATCCGCTATCTACAATATATGTTCATTACGTTTGTTACGGAGAATACAGATGAAAGAAATAAGAATACATGGTCGAGGCGGACAGGGTTCGGTTACAGCAGCCGAACTACTGGCAGGCGCCGCTTTTGAGGATGGCCAGTTTAGCCAGGCATTCCCGGCCTTTGGTGTCGAAAGACGTGGAGCGCCGGTTCAGGCTTTCACAAGGATCAGTGATGCCCCAATCAGGCTCAGAAGCCAGATTTATGAACCAGATTACATAATCGTTCAGGACCCCACTCTTCTTGAGGTAGTGGATATTGACAGCGGGGCAAAAGATGATGGTATCATACTTATTAATTCTGATTTTGCTCCGGAAGATTTTGATCTTGACACAAATGCCCGTATAATGACCGTGAATGCAACAAAGGTAGCTCTTGATATCATTGGAAGGCCTATTGTCAATACTGTTCTTTTAGGAGCCTTTGCCGGTGCAACGGGCGAGGTCAGGGCCAGTTCAATTGTTAATGCAGTAAAGGGGCGCTTCTCTGGTAAAATAGGAGAGAAAAATGCAGAGGCTGTGCAGAAAGCCTATGACTTGATGGCGGAGGATAAATAATGAGCATACAACTCGGAGGAGTCTGTCAACCCGGTACCACGAGGGTAAACAAGACAGGTGGCTGGAGAACTTTCAGACCAGTCTTTGATTACGACAAATGTATCAAATGCAAATTATGTGAACTGCTCTGTCCTGATATGGCAGTACTACCCATGGACGACGGATTCTTTGAATTTGATTATGATTACTGCAAAGGATGCGGAATCTGTGCCAATGAATGTCCCACGGAAGCCATTGATATGGTACTGGAGGAGAAATAAATGACAGTTATACGTACCCTTGACAAGGATAAGATGGATGTGGCCGAAGGTTCCTATGCAGTGGCCCATGCTGTGAAGGTATGCAGGCCAAATGTTATTTCCGCATATCCTATCACACCACAGACCCATATTGTGGAGGACCTTTCCCAGTTCATGGCCGATGGTAAGATTCCAAACTGTGAATATATAACAGTCGAATCAGAGTTCTCCGCCCTTTCGGCTCTTGTAGGTTCTGCAGCAGCAGGTGCCAGGTGTTATTCAGCCACCACCTCACAGGGGCTGGAACTGATGCATGAGGTGCTTTTTAACGTATCAGGAATGCGCCTGCCGATTGTAATGACCATCGCAAATCGTGCGGTCAGTGCCCCGATTAATATCTGGAACGACCAGCAGGATTCCATCTCTCAGCGGGATACAGGCTGGATCCAGATGTATGCCGAAGATCTGCAGGAAATCTCGGATATGACCGCTCAGGCTTACAAGGTTGCAGAAGATAAGGATGTAATGATGCCTGCAATGACCTGTATGGACGGTTTCATCCTGTCTCATGTTTATGAGCCCGTGGTCTTGCTGGAACAGGACCTTGTGGATGAATATCTGCCTGCTTATGAACCGGAATACTCACTCGATCCTAAAAACCCGCTTACATTCGGTGCCTTTGCAGACCCGACTGTATATACCGAATTCAGGTACCTGCAGCAACAGGCAATGGATAATGCCCTGCCCAAGATAGAAGAAGCTGCCAATGAGTTCTATGAAATATTTGGAAGGTACTATGGTGGTCTGATCGATGAATACGAGACAGAAGATGCTGATATAATCCTTATGGCTATGGGTTCACTTGTAGGAACCATCAGGGATGTCGTGGATAAACTCCGTGCGAAGGGAGTCAAGATCGGCTTACTTAAAGTAAGGACTTTCAGGCCATTCCCGGCAGAAGCAATAAAGAATGTTATCAAGGATGCAAAGGTTGTTGTCGCACTTGACAAGAACATCTCCCTGGGACTCAATGAAGGATCCCTGTTTACCGAGACCAAGGCAAGCCTGTATAATACTAAGGTTGATGTCCCGATAGTGGGCCGGATGATCGGACACGGTGGTCGTGACATACCCGAAAAAACCATTGAGGATATAGTGGAGGAAGCTAAAGGCATAATCTCTTCGGGTATCAACACTGAGAGCAAATATGCTGATCTGAAGGAGGAATTGTTGTGAAATCATTGTTTACATCAGGACACCGTGGTTGTGCAGGTTGCTGTGATGCAATGGTGGCCAAGTTCACCCTTATGGCCGCAGGAGAGGACTGTATTATTATATCCCCTACCGGCTGTCTGGAAGTTATGAGTACACCTTACCCTGAAACTTCCTGGGAGGTCCCGTGGGTTCATTCCCTCTTCGAGAATGCAGGGGCTGTGGCTTCCGGTGTGGAGGCTGCCCTTAAGGCAATGGGTAATAAAGGTGATACCAAGGTAATCGCTCTGGCAGGAGATGGTGCTACTCTTGATATCGGGATGAGATCCATTTCCGGTGCCTTTGAGAGAGGCCATGATATAACCTATGTATGTATCGATAACGAGGCATACATGAATACCGGTGTGCAGAGGAGTGGTGCTACACCCTTTGATGCGTCTACCACAACAAGCCCTGCCGGAAAGGTTTCCTATGGGAACCCCAGGCCCAAGAAGAACATGCCTGCAATTATGGCAGCTCATGGTTCTCCATACATTGCTACAACTTCCCTGGGTTATCCCAGGGATATGATCAAAAAGATCAAGAAAGCAACCGAGATTGAAGGCCCAACCTACATTCATGCCCATGCGCCCTGTACCACAGGATGGGGTTTTGACACTTCCAAGACTGTGGAAGTTGCAAAACTGGCAGTACAGACCGGTCTGTGGCCGCTGTATGAAATGGAGAATGGTGAAGTTACAAAGGTACGCAAAATAGGCAAACAGAAAAAGCCTGTCGAGGATTATCTCAAGATGCAGAAAAGGTTCAAACATCTTTTCAAAATGGAAGGCGGAGAGGAACAACTCAAACTGATCCAGGCACTTGCAGATAAAAACATTGAAGATTTCGGGCTTGAATAAGTCTGAAATCTCCTTTTCTTTTTCTATGGCGGCAAGTAATCTTTCTAATTTCCCTCAAATATGGGAACTTCTTAAAAAGGAGTATCCTGATCCGCAGCCTGCTCTGCATTTCAAAAACCCTCTGGAACTGCTGGTAGCCACTATTCTTTCAGCCCAGAGTACGGATGTGCAGATCAATAAAGTGACACGTGAGTTGTTCAAGAAATACCGCACGGTTTTTGATTATGCGGATGCGGACATCCGACAACTGGAAAAGGATATTTATTCCACGGGTTTTTACCGCAACAAGGCCAAACATCTGCAACAGAGTGCCAGAATTATCATCGAGGATTTTGGGGGTGAAGTTCCATCCACGATGGAAGACCTGTTAAAACTGCCCGGGGTGGCTCACAAAACTGCCAATATAGTGCTTGCCAGGGGTTTTGGTGTAAAAGCGGGTATTGCTGTGGATACCCACGTCAAACGTCTTGCTACAAGACTGGGTTTTACTGAAAATAAGGATCCTGTCAAAATTGAAAAGGATCTGATAGAACTTGTCGATCAAAGTGAGTGGGATGATTTTTCCCTGACCCTGATATTACATGGCAGGAACATATGTTTTGCCCGCAAACCCGCCTGTGGAGAATGTGTTGTACGTCATCTCTGTCCTTCTAGTATTAACCCAAGTTTGACAGTATCCACTCCTTGCTGAAGAAACCGTCTCCTCTTCCAACCTAAAAATTTCACTTTTTTGTCAGGAAAAACCATTTGACAGTATTAAATAATTCAAGTCAATTTCTACGATTTCATCCCTTTTTGCCTTAAAATCAGTGTATTTATAGCATCAAAGTTAGCGTAAATGTATCTTTTTGCCTTATTTCTCATGTAATCCACGGTAACTGTCAAATTCAATAAGCTATTTTTAATGAATTTTGTAGACTTAGATTTGAGTTCATCATACTCATATCGCA
>NZ_MAFX01000009.1:0-41374 GCF_001683555.1 Methanohalophilus sp. DAL1
GTATTAGGATAAAATCTTCTTTTAGACATATATATAATTTACAATGACTCCATAATAAAAACTTTTGGATAAAAGAATGTTATAAAATTATGCGTAGTATTATATATAGAAAATAATGTGATATTTTGTTATGAACTCACAAAATAGGATAAATGATGATTCTCCTTTTCCTCTGGCTTTTGCCTTAATTGTTACAGGTTTATTTTTTGTTTATATAAGCAAAATCTCACTAGAAGACGGAGCATCTTTGTGGGGAGATGGTGTATATATATCTTTTATAGTAGGTTTTGGAGCGATTGGGCTCGGTTTATTTTTTGCCTTACCTATTTTTATTGACCTTGACAAAGAATCACCAACATTACCAACTGAATCAATAAATGAAATTGATTTTATGGATGGTTATAAATTTGAAAAGTATGTGGGCAACCTTTATCGGAACTTGGGATATGAGGTACAATATACTCCACTATCAGGAGACCAAGGAGCAGATTTAATCATATCTAGGGACAATGACAAAATTGCCGTACAAACAAAATGTTATAGGAGTAAAGTATCAAACAAAGCTATACAGGAAGTTGTTTCATCAAAGGCATTGTATGATTGCAACAGGTGTTCTGTGGTCACTAATAATTATTTTACCGATTCTGCAATCCAATTGGGCAATGTTAATAATGTCGAACTGATTGATAGGGATAATATTATAAAAATAATTAATGAAGTTCACAATCAATCGAATCCTTCATTAGAAAATCAAATAAAAAGTGATTCAGAATCAAGGAATAAACTGACAGTTGAGAATAAAACGAATCAATTTACAAATACTGATGAACTATTCCCTGATTGTGGGTTTCAGAATAATACTTCCACAACCACTTCTATAAAAGAGCATGAGTATTCTTCGCAAAAACCATATTTTTCTGAGAATTGGTATTATGGTATCATAAGCTGCACAATACTAAATATATTTTCATTCATTTTAATTCCAATGAATGTGATCGAATTTATTCCAAGTACAATAAGGGTATTAGCTGTAATTGTAGGAGGTTTTGGCCTTCCACTATCACTTTACTGTGATATTCAATATGTAAAAAATAATAGTTTTAAATGGGATCCAAAGACTGCGGTGTGGGTTATAGGAGGTTTTCTTGGGTTGATCAATATCGTTGTATCTCTGGTATACGTAATTAAAAGAAAGGAAATTATGAATTAACTAAATATATTTTAATATTATAATATTATTTATTTTGTATGCTGATCAAATAGCAAACCGCCTTGGTATGACCTTTATATCTCCCTTGGCTTTCAATTAACCCAAATTACGTTTTTTTGAGATGGAGAATCATTGTTGTTTGGTGTACTTGGAGCTATAGCTTACTATTTCATTGGCAAAAAACGATGATTATCAGATAATATCGCTTACTTGCTAAAATGATATTTTCATTATTAATTATTCTTAAAAAACTATATTTAGTTGAAATAATGTGTACCATCTAGGGTTCATCAACATGGTATGGATAAAAGTAAAAGAGGGTAAATACCTGGCTTCTGACAAAATCAGGACAATATATAAAAAAGTAGAAGGAAGCAATGCACGATTCCTGAGAATTTATTGTGACCAGACAATAATATATACAAATGATTTGCACAGGGTAGTTAAGAGCAAAAAAATCCCTGAAGATGTCCTTCTGGATCCCGAATATTACAAAAAATGCCAGGATGCGGATAAATTGATACAGCTGTTACTTCAGGAAATAGAAGATGCCAAAAAAAGCGGTGATCTGATAATGGATTTGCAAACTATCCTGAAAAAGTATGATTATATCTGATTTTCAGATGGCAAACATCTTGCTATCTCTTTTTTAGGCAGATTTGTTACTTTTGGCATTCTTTGAGCGTACATTGATCATCTCCACTACAAAGGTTACTGCTATGAATGAAAAATATACCCAGAGCAAAAATCCAATTATGGAACCTATGGCTCCGTAAACTGTGGTTATATTGCCATAAGACAGGTAAAAGGCTAAAAAATACTTGGCTATTGTAATCAGTAATACCGTAAAAAGTGAACCCTCCAGTACATATCTCATGCCGATTCTGGCCTCAGGCAACACTCTGTAAATATATATGAATAACACCAGGAGGATGAGGAAATTCGAAAACGAACTGGCATATTGTATGATTTTCAGGTTAAAAGGGACCAGCTCATTCAGTAAACCATATCCCATCAGGAAAAATGCTTCAACGAATGTGTTCAATACCAGCAAAAAACCAACCACAAATACTCCTATCACAGACGCAAAACTTTTTTTCAGGAAATGATGCAACCAGTCAGATTCAGGACCGGGGAAACCCCACATATTATCAATTATCTTCTTGAACTGCCTGAAAAGGTTACCACCGGCCCATACGAGGAGAAGGAAACTTATAGCTGCCCCGGCGGTAAGGGATGCAATATCGGGTATCTGGTAAAGGAGACCTTCCACCAGATATATCAATGTCTCTCCTGCTACCAGATCGATGTAGCCGATTATGGCAGACTCCAGATGACGTGCCTTCAATAAATAACTCCCTACGGACACGGAGAACAAGAGTATAGCAGGCAGGCTTAGGATAAGATAGAATGAAAGAGCCGCACTGCTGGTTATACCGTCATCTTCATTCCACTGCATCAGTGTTTCCCTAAAAAGGCCGGATAGCGCTTTCATTAATACCAAATTGGTTTACTGACGTATATATTTCGTTGTCCTGTATCCAAAAGACAATTTCAACAGAGACTATGTTTCATTAAGAAGTTTGTAAATATAATTTTATTACAATATATATATCTTGTCAGTTTATATCATTATGGTGCGATATGAGCTGAATCCATTGAGTAATGGATTACCTTCTACAGCTCAATAGAAGTAAAGGTGGTATGAGATTATGAAACCAAAATTCAGTTACTTATTGCATTCATTGTCCTTATGACAATGTCCGTAGGCGGTGTTCTTGCCGGAGATGACTGCCAGAAAACGGTTACACTTTATGCAGGACAACATATAGACGTAGGAATAGTAAACCTGTCGGAAATATGTGTAGATAACCAGCCGACCCTCAGAATAACCTATGAAGTGGACGAATCCTGGAGAATAACAGAAACTCATCCGGACGTAGCCAATAATCCGGTGTCATTTGCCGCATTTACAGCAGCCTGAATTGTTGTATAATTTCCGCTACCACTGTCATCCACAGTAATTTCAACCGCCATTGCTGCTGATGAAAGTAATGCCAGTGCTATCATGCTGACAGGCAAATGTTTGGTATGCATACCTTTATCCCCAATTGAGACTTGTATTCAATATGTTTATTATACAGTCGTATATATGTATAAATCTTCAGAACCACAGGTACTAACCAATGGTACGCAACAAATAAGTTTGAACCTCTATTTTTTATATTATGAAACATAAAAAACACTAAAAACATTACTCCAAAAGAGAAAGAAAGATAATAAATAATTAAACATAAAATATTACAGGTAATCCATGTTTAACAGCCAAAAATTAGCGGTTTTTGTAGACGTGCAGAATATGTTCTATTCTGCCAGAAATATCCATTACGGGAGACTTGATTACGAAAAACTTTTACGTGCTGTCGTAATGGAAAGAAAATTGACAAGGGCAATAGCCTATCTTGTAGAAACCCCGGATATCGACCAGTCAGGTTTTAAAAGTTTTATTGGTTCAATTGGTTGGGAAGTAAAAAGCAAGGCCCTGAAGGTAAGACCTGATGGTTCCACCAAAGGAGATTGGGATATGGGGATCGCAATTGATGCGATTTCAATTGCACCCAAAGTAGATACCATTGTGCTTGTTAGTGGAGATGGAGATTTTGTCGATCTGATAAACCACCTGAAAGCTATTGGTGTACGGGTTGAAGTCCACTCATTTAGAGAAAGTACAGCCGAAGAACTTATTAACGCCGCTACAGCCCATTATCCAATTGAAAGAAGGATGTTACTGGATAGATGAACAAAAACCTCCAATTACTCACTGAAGCTGGCTGATTTAACAAAAATTATTTTTTGGATCGACCAGAATGCAGGCACGACAGATGTCACCTGATGTGGGCCCACCACATATATTGCACTCTTTTTTACTTTTACCAGAAGGTTTCTCTACATTTGCTATCGAAGATAATAATGAGTTATAATTATCCGCAAACTGCCCGGTTATATTTGGATATTTTGTTTTCATACTCAAAAACATTTGTCTGACTTCTGCACGAAGCGAAGGTCCTGCATAAGGACATTCTGGAAACTCACGAAATATGCCTTTGAGGATTCCATATAATGCAATTTCATACTCATTTAAAACTGAAAAAGGCTTTATCCTCAATGATTCCTTACCGGAATTCGGGGATGCAGTATTAATTATTGCATCTATATTTGCGGTAAGTATGTTCATCATGGCGGTTTCGGCCTCATCATCTAGAGAATGTCCTGTCGCAAGTTTTGGGACAGCCATGCTAAAGGTTTCCTGCTCCAGTATTTTTCTCCGTAGAACACCACAAAGAGTACACGCTGAAACATTTCTTTTTTTCAAAAGGCTGGGTAGGGGTCCACCAAAAGTTTCCCTGAAAGATATTATCCTGTGCTCAATATTCAAAAAATTTGCAACTTCCTGTGCATAAGCAAGGGTTTGTTCCCTGTAATTTGGTATCCCTTCATCAACCGTAATAGCAGTAAGTTTCACTCCCTCAAAATCTGATAGTATTTTGGACAGGATATACAAAAGAACTGTGCTATCCTTACCCCCTGATAATGCAACTGCTATATGCTCATTATCCAGAATAAGGTTTTGATCTGCAATATGTGTCCTGACTTTCTTTTCTACCATTTCACAGAAATGAGTTGTACAAAGGAGATTTTCCCCTCCTGATACTGCGTTTGCTCCACAGGTTTTGCATAGAAGAGGTGTTTCAGCCGCCATGGGATATCCGATATACTTTTAGGGTATCTTCAGAATAAACAGTCGTTTCGACTGGTATTACGGTTCCTTCCCTTGCCACGATAACGGATAAAGGATTTATATCTGCCATTTCCAGTACATCTTTCAACGGTATACTATCAGCCTGGATTTCTATAGAATTATCTGATATATGCAGGATCATTTTATCACTTTACATTAACTCTGTTTGAGGGATTTTGCTTTGTTTTTCGGATAGTTTCAATAAAATACTTTGTTTCTCTCTTTACATCATCACTGCAAACGATTGCGGAAATAGCAACCAAACCATCGGCCCCATTTTCAACAACTGACACACAGTTGTCTTTATTGATACCCCCTATGGCAACAATCGGAATATCAATTATAGTTTTGACAGCCTGAACCCTTTCAGGTCCAACACCCATACCTGCATCCTTTTTAGTAGTAGTGTCAAAAATCGGGCTGAAACCTACGTAATCAGCTCCCTTTCTTTCTGCCTCGATTGCTTCATCTGTATCATGAACTGTAAGGCCGATTATCTTATTTTCACCCAGAATCTTTCTCGCAGCATCAATCGGCATATCGTCCTGTCCGATGTGTACCCCATCAGCTCCTGCAGCCAGGGCTACATCGATACGGTCATTTACCAGAAAGATAGCATTATCCCCACATATTTTCCTGATCAGGATAGCTTCTTCGATCATCTCTTTTGTGGTCTTGTCTTTCTCCCGATACTGCACAATCTTACACCCGGCCGCTACTGCACATTTTATATCGGACAATGTACCTTTCCTGGATAGGCCGGAATCTGTCACAAGGTAGAAATCAATATCATTAAGCAAAGATTTCCAGAATGGCATAAATTGAGCCCTCATAGATCTGTAATTTCAGCCATCAACACTCTCAACATTCATCATAGGTTCCGCTTTTTCATCAGTAAGCCCGGATACTTCATCATATAAATGCATCTTGAAACTGCCACTGCCGGTTGACTTGGCAGCCGCAAGTTCCCCGGCAACCCCAAAAAAAGACAAAGCATCTATTGCTGCATCACAGAAATCATCGTTCAGGGCTGCAAATGAACCAATTATTGAAGCCGCCATGCAACCGGTGCCCACAATTGAACCCATTTCTGCATGGCCGTTTTTAATGGAAAATATCCCTGAACCATCACTGACTATATCTTCTTTGCCGGTCATCACAACAGTACATGATCTTGAGATGGCCAAATTTTTTGCAAGCCAGAAAGGATCAGCATTGATAGAAGTTGCTTCAACTCCTTTTGTGCGGGCATTTTCACCTGCCAGTTTTGCAATCTCAGAATAGTTGCCTTTAATGATATCAACATGAGCACTGTCAAGGATCTTTGCAGCCATTTGATTTCTGAATTGAGTTGCCCCTACCCCTACTATATCGAGTACCACAGGGATTTGTTTTTCGTTTGCAGCCTTTGCGGAAATTATCATGGATTCAATAAGTTCAGACGTCAGGGTTCCAATGTTAAGTACAAGAGCAGAGGAAATTTTAGTCATATCAGCACATTCTTCTACAGCATGAGCCATTACGGGAAGTCCACCAAAGGCCCTTGTTATATTTGCACAGTCATAAATTGTAACCCAATTGGTGATATGATGGACCAATGGTTTTGCCTCTCTCAGTTTTTTTAATGCATCTTTCATTGCC
The DNA here is from genome assembly GCF_001683555.1 of Methanohalophilus sp. DAL1. Lineage (NCBI taxonomy): Archaea > Methanobacteriati > Methanobacteriota > Methanomicrobia > Methanosarcinales > Methanosarcinaceae > Methanohalophilus > Methanohalophilus sp. DAL1. The sequence goes on from NZ_MAFX01000009.1 coordinate 6,651, forward strand.
TTCCTCCGTAAAATTCCCATTACTGTTTTTCACAATCGTGAATAGATGTTGTATAATATCTAATAAACCTTACGTCAGCCATATCAATGTGAAAAAGAATAAGATAACAGGCCAAAACCTGCAGGTCTATTGGCTTTCTACAATTTATTCACAAACATCATTAGCAGTATAAATCCTGATAATTTCACCAGCCTGTTCCTCTCCCGCCCTACTGGCAACAATTTCCTGAAAAGCCAGTACATAATCCGGTCTCAAACAACCAAGGCTTTCCCTGCCATCCTTTATCAGGTCCAGCAGATATTCCATTTCCTTCTCTGAAAGTGCCTCCAGACGACGGGAAAAATCAGATATGTCTCTGGAAAAATGGTTTGCAACCGGTGGCAGGATTGATTTAAAATTGACACCTGAACTGTTGCATTCCAGATCACTGCACTCAGGAGCAAGCTTTTTCAGTAACTCTATGTCTTTTCCATCTAGTTTGCGTGCCATATAGTTCTTTTTTGGGAATTATTGGTTAAAAAGGTGTGTTTTACCAAAACCAGGAAAATGAATTTTGCCGGTAGCATCCCTATAATATTCAATCCACTCTTTTGGTACTTGCAGCAGTCTTATCGGGATCTACAACCACATCGATAATAGAAGGTCTGGTGGATTTGAATGCTTCTTCAAGGGCTTCATTCAGTTTTGCCGGATCCTCTATCCTATAGCCTTCGCCTCCGGTAGTGTTAGCATATTCCGCAAAATTGGGATTGGGGAAACTAACACCAAATTCAGGATAACCGGACCTTAGTTCTTCCTCTTTTATGTTCTTGAGTTTGCCGTCATTAAAGACAATGACATTGATTCCTAACTCTTCGCGCACAGCAGTGGTGAAATCAGCCATAAGCATTCCAAACCCGCCATCTCCTGTGACACAAATTACCTGCTTGTCAGGATTATCAAGTTTTGCCGACAGGGCTGCAGGCAGTCCGAATCCCATACTGGCAATATTGGCACACATGAAAGTCTCCTGGCCTTCACACATGAATTTCTTGTAGAACCAGTAGGTATGGTCGCCCACATCTACACAAATTATAGCATCAGTGTCTGCATGGCGTTTAAGGGCCTGTATCACATAACCGGGATTTACAGGGATGGAGAGGTCCTGTGCATCGGCTTTTAGTTCCTCATAATGCTCCTGTTTCATCTGATCTATATGTTCTAAAAACCCAGTGTTTTCTTCCTTTTCATCAACAAGAGGAAGAAGGTCTTTAAGTACAAGATCCGCATCCCCAACAATAGCGGCATCTACATCAAAGGTTTTTCCGATTTTGGTCGGATCGATATCTATCTGGACAATCCTGATTCCTGAAGGAACAAGGTTGGCCTGTCTGAATCCCGAACCTATGATAACTATAAGTTCACTGTTTTGTACAGCTTTTGCCGCATGTTTTGACCCTATGGAACCAAGTACACCCAGACTATAACGATCGGTTTCGTATACCACACCCTTAGCCCTGGAAGTAGTGGCAATAGGGGCTTTGATTTTTTGTGAGAGTTGTGTTAGCAATTCACCACTGTGACGACAGCCCCAACCTGCAAAGAGAGTGACTTTCTCGTGATTGTTTATCAATTCTGCAGCCCTTTTCACATCTTCAAACCTGGGAGCAGTCTGGTTTGAAACCAGCCTCTTTTCAGCGGAATATACATCCCCGCTAAGTTTGCCGGCCAAAATATCAGTGGGTGTGCTGAGTACCGAAACACCGGGTTTTTTGAAGGCATATTTAGTAGCCCTTGTGACCAGACCGAGTGCCTGGTTCTCCCGGGCAATGGTTTCTGTGAATTCAGCAAAGGAGGAGAACAGTTCTATCTGGTCGATTTCCTGGAAGGCTTCACTGCCGAGATAGACCTCTGCCACCTGACCGGCAAAGGCAAGCACCGGACTCCTGTCGGTGGCAGCATCCATTAAACCGGTGATAAGGTTTGTAGAACCTGGACCTGCTATGGAGATACAGACGCCCAGCCCGCCGGTGATCTTCCCATGTGCAGAAGCCATGAAAGCAGCGGTCTCCTCGTGTCTTGTGAGAATGAATTTTATTTTGTCACTCCTGCGGATGGAGTCTATCAGGGGCAGGTTGGAATCCCCGGGAATCCCATAGACAAACCTGACACCGAAGGCTACCAGTTGTTCGACGATCTTGTCGGCAACCGTCGTTTCTACTGATTCGTCTTCTTCTTCCCCGCCTTCAGGAACAAAAGCAGATTTAGGAGCCCCGCATACCGGACATGTATAGTCATCAGGCAGTGAATCAAAATCCTGTACTTCAACCTCCTCATCATAAACCCAGTTACAAACCGAACATCTGTATTTTGCCATGCCTTTCCTCCAAAATTCCCCTATTATATGTGGTATTCATGTGACAGGATTGTTTATCAAATGTCAGGAAATCCAAACAATGATTTTCCCTTGAATACAAGTGCAAACATCTCCCCTCGAATTTGTCAATAGCTGCAAGTCTGATAATTATATGCCGAAACTATGTTGGTACTAGTGAATGATAATTTTTCCTGTGGGTTTATCAAAATGCCTTGAAAAAGAAGAAATAGACCATAAAAACTTTTTATTGATTGTTCTTATTACTACATATTAACGGCATCTGCCGGGGATGCTTTCTATGCTTATCCAGTTCAAATCCTCGATGGAATTGAAGAGAAATATAAGGATAATGAAAACAAAATTCACAATCAGAATGATTTAAATATACCAAATTTTGAATGAAGCATTACGGGGACATCAATGCCAGTCGATAAAAATATCAAGAGGATTCTCGAAAAAATCGGTGACAGGACACTCATCTGTGTCACCAAGACAATTGAACCTGAAAGGATCAACAAAGCCATCCAGGCCGGGGCTACCATAATCGGAGAGAACCGGGTTCAGGAATATGAAGATAAGCGCGAGGAAATCCTGCCCTGTGAGACACATTTGATAGGTCACCTGCAGACAAATAAAGTCAAAAAGGCCGTTGAGTTTTTTGATGTCATCCAGTCAGTCGACTCCCTGAAAGTAATAAATAATATTGATAGTAGAGCCGGGGATATCGATAAGGTACAAAGGGTCTTCCTTCAGGTAAACATAGGTAATGAGCCACAGAAACATGGTTTCAGGCTGGATCGGATCAAAGAAGTGATAAAAGAAATCTGCTCCCTTCAAAATATACGTGTGGAAGGCCTGATGTGCATCCCTCCTTTTGTCCCTGCCGAACAAACCCGTCCCTATTTCCAAAAGATGAAAGCCCTGTTTGATGAAATAAAGCAGGAAAACCGCGGCAATATCGAAATTCAGGAATTGTCAATGGGAATGTCCAATGACTACATGGTAGCCATCGAGGAAGGGGCTACAATGGTGCGTGTGGGTTCGGCTATATTTGGGGAGAGGGAGTATTGAGAATTCAATGGGCCCGCTGGAATTCGAATCCAGGATCTCCGCCGTGTGAAGGCGACGTCATAACCGGCTAGACTACGGGCCCATGAAAGATATTCAACTAAGTGAACCACAATAAAATATAAGGTTTTCGACAAATTAGGAAATGGGAGAAGACAATTTTATAGGAATGTAAAAAAGAAAATGTGTGGTGACAGATACCACTTTTATTCAACGTACATCAATTTACCTTCTTCTCCGGGGTCGACCTGGTACCTGGCATCAAGTCTCCATTCGTAATTTCCATTGTTTTCACTGATTGCCCAGATGTCGTAATCCCAGTGTACCCTGTCACCATTTTCATCCAGCTTTGCCAGCCGGTGACACCGAAGTAAGTATCAGAAAGGGTATTCATTGCCAGTTTTGTACTTTCATCATTCTCAGGCACTGCATCGAGATCCACGAATGTAGCCAGCCAGAGAACATCATATGCAGCCCAGTGCATATGTTTCAGGAGCCGGGCCAAGTTCTTCCTCAATTCTGGATTTGACTACCTGATAGCGGTCATTTTCTTCCTCATAGCCATAGATTGGTGCCTTTAGATAATAAGTGAATCAATGGTAAGGTCTATCAATCCGGTACAATATTATGCACGACAATCAAATATACCATCGGGAAAAATGATAATAGCCAGATTTGCACTTTCTGAAAAAAATAATCATATAACAGGTGTCATTATTACTAAGGGAGAAATGGATTATGTTCGATAAAATATTACCACAACAAAAAAGCATGTCCACAAAATTAGGCGGATTACTTGTACTTGTAGGAGAAACAATGTTCCTATTCTCCTTGATGAACTTCCTGATGATCACAAGGTTGCAATATTACAGCGAAGGGGATTCTTTCATACGCACTCTCTTTCCTCACTATTTATTATTTGTAATAGCCCTATTCCTCGTGGCATTCACAGGTATGTGGTTTGCCTATGTTTATATCCTTCCCAGTAAGCAAAGTTGTAAGTTTTGTTTGTACCCTAACCTAAGAGAGGTAATACCCAATATTTTAAAGTATCGTTTATCATATACCCTATCATAAAGGATAAGGTGATATTATGCCGAGACTTCAGGAAAGTAAGAATAGACTAAGTTTAACCGTGCCTAAGAGTGTAGCGGATCTCAAAGGATGGAAGAAAGGCCAGAAGTTAAAATTTGTTGAAAGGGGCGGTTATGTCTGCCTGGTAGAAGATGAATAAAGTATACTCCTTGCACAAAAAAGAATAAATCACGCTTCCTGCTATGTGTTTCTACTATTTTTTAACCCTATAAGGGTATAGGTATAAGGTTAAAAACACTATCAGTAGATTGAATTTAGATAATATACAATTTCTATATTATAAATTATAGATACTGTACTATCTACTTTAAGACATAAACAACGCATCATTGGCTTTCAAACTATGTAAACAAACAATGCCCATTGTTGCGGGTTCCTGTTTTACTATATATGTCTCTTAGGGGCATGATGCTGTGATGCGATTGTAAACTTTTAATATGTCGCTTGCTTTCCCTTTTATGGTGCTAATCACATCATCGGTAGCAGGCGAACCACCAAAAACCGGACATTACCGCTAAAAATAAAATTTAAAGGGCCCTTACTGTTGCCGGTTGAAATTGACTATAATGTCTCGTGATTGCTTGCCGCCGTGTCCATCTGGTAGAGCATCCCCGATAAGGTCAATAAGGCCTATCATATCGACATAACTTAAATTGGTTAATGATCCTAAAACAGTATCATCAAGTTTTACCTGGTCTATTCTATACTTCTCTGTTTCTGTGTTTATAGATATGCTAAATGCAAAAAATCCAGTCATTCTTTTTACCCCTGGTATTTTGTAATTACATTATCACAAAAAGGCAATTATAAAGATAATAATTTCCTTTTTAGCCGTTCTGCGTTTGCTTTCCTGTCCGCTGCATACCTGGGACTTGGTACATTAATACAACTCGGCCCCCTCTCACATATTCCCATTTCCCGGACCTTGTCACAACTGGAAGTTTTTAACCTCTGGTATCCCCTATCAAAGGGTTGCATGTTGTCGCTTACCTGTTTGTATATCGCCTGTGCTGATCCCTTAGGTGTTCCCATCTGGCCCATGAATGCAGACAATAAAATAAGCATGTCTTCGGTGGGATCCTTTGCTTTAAGGATGTTATGAACACATCCCGGCCACTTCTCAACCGGTACCGGTTCGGGTGACATATCCGCCTTTGTTAGCTTCTTTGCTTCCCTGTATGCCTGGGATATTGGGCAGTTGTCTTTATCACACCCACCGGACCCTACAACGGCACGGACCTTATTACATGAAAAACCGTAACCACTACCATAAGCGGTTGTTGCGTTGTTCGTATATAGTTCAAGTTCCGCCGGTGTAAAGTGCTTACAGTCTTTTAATATTTCATGTGTAATGCTATGTGCTTCCTCTTTTGATTTCCCTAACCGTTCACATAAAAGAATTACAGATTTGGCGGCTTCATATCTCCCATGTTCCATGCCTGGAATATTGGCTATTATGTAGCGCATACAAGGGAAGTTTTGTATATCCCCGTGTATCTGTACATTTTTGGGCGGGTGGTTCTTGGCATTTGCTACCCGGTCACATTCTGCTTTAAGGGCTTCCATTACTCCGGTGTGGTAGTGTGTACCTTTAATGTCCCATTCCTGAACCCTACCAGGTACTTTAAGGTTTAAACTTCCCGGCTCGGGTGGTTTAACCGGTATTTTATCGGGTTTAATCTGGGTTTTAAAGTTTCCATTTTTACGGGTGGTACCATAACAGCGGACCTGTGACCCTTTCCCGTCTTTGCTAAAATTGATCTTTCCCCAATCAAGGCCGATAACATCCGGGTTTATCTGGGTATCCTGTAACAACTGGATTACAATAGCCTGTCTTATGGTCCGCATGTAGTCCACATTCAAGGACCTTATACGGCTTTCCAGATCTTCAGGAAGGCTAAAGGGTGCAATTAAAAAAGAAACATGTATCCCTTTGCCACCACTAAAGGCACATTCATTAAAGGGTATATTGTTAGCCTTGCAGTATTCCAGAAGTCGGGTTATAGACGCCTGCATGGTCCACCATTCAGGCGTATCAGGATCTATAAAGACTTCATTAGGCATTATACCCCGTGTATAGATTGGCTCTTTAACATGGGTCCACACGTCCCGATAAGGCAACCATTTATACAATTCCATTTCTATGTTTTCAGGGTCAGGGTTACCACCTTCCCGTATTTTGATTAATACGGGTGTCTTGTTGTATCTGGCCTGCAACATATCCAGATAGTGCCTTTGTGCCTGTATCTTCTCTATATTTGTAGGCATGTTATCGCACCCCTGGAAGCGGGAAATTATCACCCTTATCTTTCACAATAACAAGATCCTTCTTTGCTCTGGTGATACCAACATAGAATACCCTGGCTTCCTCTGCCCGATCCCGCCGCATTCCTTTTTTGATATTCTTGGTTATCCCAGTATGTAAAAATACCTTATCGGCTTCTAACCCTTTACTTCCATGAATTGTTGTTAAGGTGGTTGCCTGTACATCCTGCCATTTAACCGGCTTGCTGTACCTTTTTAAAGCATTCTGGAATTTAGCCCGCTTTAATTCCCCTTTGTGGGACATGTGGCTAACCGGGTCAGGTGATTCAAGGATCTTATAGAGGGATTCCCCACCGAATAAAGGCCCGTAATCTTCCCGCTGTTCTTTTTTAATGTCTGCCCGGATACTTTTTTTAGTACCACCATGTGCAAACACATTAAGTGGGAATTGTTCAAGAAGGGCTAACATCTCATACTTGGATATAATCAGCCTGTTGTCGCTCTGCTTGGCCCTTATCAGGACGTTTAAAACCGCTGTTTCCTGTTCCGTCCAACCACTAATACCATCCCATAATATCCCGTTTCGGGCCATTTCATGGGCTATGGCGGGGGCTTGATAGTTGGATCTTACCAGATGGAATACTGTATTATCTGTTGTTCCTTGCCATGTACCGGTATCTTTCAAGTATTTTGTATGGTTCTGATGGGTTATTGTTCCTTTATGTTCCCCTGCTTCAATTTTAGGGGCTTCCATCTTATCCCGGCCTGCAACCTTAACCGCATATTCCCATATCTGCCTGGGCAACCTGTGCGACCTTTCAAGGATCACATGTTCCGCTTGGAAATGTTGGAAATAATCAGGAGATCCTCCCCAAAAACTATAGATTGATTGGAGGGGGTCACCTGCAATTACTACATTTTTTATTTTTCCTGCCCACATCTTGAAAATATCATATTGTAAGGCTGTAAGGTCCTGAAATTCATCAACCATTAAAATATCACAATCAGGAATTAACCGCTGTTTCAGGACCTCTGTAAGCATATCCGTGAAATCAAGTTTTCCATGTTCCCGTTTCCATTGATCATATGCTTTCAGGGCCTCTTCTGACCGTTTCCGGGATAGTTTGATTTTATCCCACCCTGGGAACTTCACCATATCCTTTACCGGCCTTTTGGTGTTATGTAGCCAACCGTAGCAGTCTACAAGGCCCTTACTCTTTGAGGGTGTAAGGCCATCCCTTACAGGGGGTGTAAGGGCGTATCCTGTTTCTTGTTGGAATTTTGTATAATCGGCTGGCTGCATTACATCCGCATAACCCTTACTCCCCAATAAACGATAGCAAGCACCATGAATTGTATTAACCGTATCCTTCTGTACTTCTATCCCTGTAAGGTCCGTTAGCGTTGCCCGGATGTTGTCCGCTGTTTCGTTTCTAAAAGAAACAACTAATTTCCTTGCTTCCGGTTTTTGTAGGTAGTGCCCTGTTAAGGTGTAGGTTTTTCCTGTTCCAGGTGCCCCCCATATTGCAAGGTGCCCCATTAAATCACCCCAATCCTTACACCTATAAGGACTATTTTTTTAAAAAAGGGGTGTAAGGGTGTAAGGGTGTAAGAATATAGTAGACCGGTAGCGTTTAGCCACATTACACCCTTTTCAAATGGTGTAAGGGTTTTACTGTTCATCTTCCTCACCCCTTGCCTTCATGAATTCGTCACGATCAAAAAACCAACATCTTCTGGATCCTCCGTTAATCCATACAACATTATCATTATCTGATTTCTTGATCTTCTTACCCTTACGGTTCAAAATATCGCTTGCCTTGCCTATATTGACCTGGTTAGAAAAATCCTCTTTCAATAACTCCCGGACAACCGAAGATAAAACAATTATTTCCCTTCCGTCATCCCACAAATATAGGCCACCGTCTAGCGGGTCTAGGTCGTTCTTATCATCTGTGACTTCACCATCATTAACAATTTTCTCATATAGAAGATCGGTAACAATTAAGTCCGAATCTTCCACATATCCGCCATCCTCGGCTAGGTCAGCGATATGTTCAGCGATCCTTAACCATTCGCCTTTTTCAAATGGAAGTATCTTGTTAAAATGTTTAAAAAATTGCTTCACAAATGCACTCGGTGATGTCATTTTATCCGTATCAATAACTAAAATATGGCCGCTGACATGGATATAAAATTCATCAGGGGCTTTTGTTGTTGCCCCTTTTGCTCGGATGACCTTTTCAATGAGTGGTAGGACAATATCCGAAGATGTCGGCCTGCTTGGTGTTTCAATACTTATACTCATTTAGGACCACCCCCGGCCAGTGTTGGAAGGGTGACACCTGCACAATATAGCCATACCTTCCCATGTGTCACCGTCTGGATCATCAAAAGCAGTATCTTTTTTATACTTTGAAGTTCTATTGTAAGTATCAGTTCTCCAACGACAAACATGTTTGGGGGTACTCACCATTCCCCCAACCACCATACTTTTACTCCCCACTTGAAACACCCCCGAACATAACCATTCGTTTGTCGTTTTCATTCTGAGAGCGAAGGGCTTTAAGCGATTTTTTGCCCCTTTCTATGATTATTTCCCTTTCTTCCTCGGGCTTATCTTCCCATGCTTTCTTACCTGCGTATTCCCTGCGAGTAAGTCCACCATAAGGTAGATTTGGATATTTTGCCCCGATCCGTGACCTTATGCTTTTAGCAAGGGTACATTTTGTTTCCTGGTCCTCTCTAACTGAATCCTGAAAGTTATAATCTGGTGATAAAGGACACTTATTAACAGAACATTTTAGAAATCTGGGGCATTCCTGGAAGGCTTCATCTTTCATGCTTCCACCTCTTGCCCGGATTTCTTGTCAATAATATCAACCATCATTTTTTGTAAAGGGTCGCCAAATTTGCGCCACTTTTCCAACACATCGGGATATTCTTCTTTTAGTTCCCTGCATTGGTCCGATATTGTTTTATCCTTAAAAGTAGAATTAGTCACTTGCACATTCCCCCCGTGGAATGGTTGCGGCTCCGGTTTCTGTGTTGGTTTGGTCGCCTGCAGAAATCGGAGTTAATACTATCTTGTTTTCAATGCTCTCAATCATCATGTAGGTGTGTGGGCCGTATCCCCTTTCCCTACATTCGTTTATGGGTAGGGTTACAGCAAGTGCGCCGTTTCCTACCTCGTGTATTTTTCTTACGTGCATAGGTATTAACCTCGATTAATAGAATGATGAAAACTTATAAATAGTTTACTGAACCTATACGTAACTATGAGCGATATAATAGAGCATTTCATAAAAAGAACGGTTAAATTTCAGATTGTAGAACAGTTAAACGAAAATGAAGAAATGAGATTTGGGGAAATAAAGAAAGCACTTGGTAATAAAAGTGGCAATATCATAAATCGAGAATTAAAAACTCTTATGGAAACCGAACCGCCGCTAATTATTAAATCAGAAAACAAAACGTATTTTTTAAATGCAGAACACCCGGATCTTGAGAAATTATTATTATCCCTTAGGATGATACCGGAAAATATAGAAACGTTCCCAACTGTAGTTTTTGAAGATGATGAAAATCCAAATTTGGGCTTTGGTCTATATGTAACAACTGAAGAAACAGATGGTTTTGAAGATGATTTAAAACGACTCTTTGAAGATGAAGATATCTGCCTTGCGATTGAGGAAATTTATAGGCGAATATTACAGCAAAAAATCTGGCGGGTTTTAGAAAATAAGTTAGCATCCGGAGATATAGAAAAAGATGAAATAAAGATCACCAAAGAGGGTGGTATTTTGCCAGGTAGTAGCGAAAGGGTACATAAAATATTACAAGAAACTTTGGAAGGCATGTTGGATATTCATATTGTTTCACATAAAACAATGTCTTCAAAAAAGCAAAATTAAGAATGCTCTGGTATCAAATCCGGAAATTAGCGGCAATTTACATCAGGTTAAAGGGTTATGTGATTGTCTGCGGAGTGTCGTTTTAGGTTTAGTATTATAGTATAATAAAAGAACTGCCGCCGCTTCCGTTTACTTAGTATATTATTTCAATAATTCTGGGTTGTTTTGTAATATCTCGGCGATCTTCTGGGAAAGGTCCTTTTCTCGGTTCTCTATTTGTTTTGTTAATGGCAAACCACAAAACCCACAATATACGGCATCCGGTGGGATCATCTTATGACACCTTGGGCATTCATCAGCCTTTAACCGTGTGTCCCTTTCCTCAACCTTTATTCCGTTCTTCTGAAGGATAGCGCTGTCCATATCACGGCCCGACAAGTGCACATATACGGCGGCCATAGTACTGTCTTGGGTCCAACCTAAGTACTGCTTCATTTGCTGTTCTGTAAAGTCCTTGGCTAGCTCTGTAGCCTGTGCGTGCCTGAATGAATGCGGATTGATCTTTTTCTTTATCCCTGCTCTCTTAGATGCATTCTTTATTACTGCCCTGAAAGCGGCCTGTGTTATCCTGGGATGTGTTTGTCCTCGTATCTGACACCATAACCATGAATCCCTATTGTGCCTTTCTGGGTGGGTGATAAGCCATTCATTAAGGTACATGCTGGAAAACACAACAAGTATCTTCCTTCCCCCTGTCTTGCCTTGTGGGAAGTGCACATAGGCCCCGTGTTCGTTAAATTCTATATGCTTGATCTTTAGGGCGATAATTTCCCCTAACCTCGCCCCGGATTCATACAGAAGTGAAATAAGGGCTTTATCTCTTGGATTCAATGCACCGTCAATCAATGCGGCCACATCATCACGAGTTAGAAGATCCTCTGGAAGTTTGGCTTTATTTCTCGGCCTTCTAATCTTCATATCCTTGGTGAGATCCTCACGGCCTGCAAATTCCAGGAATTTCTTTAATACCAAAGTGTATGACTTCAGGGTCCTTTCACTCTTGCCACTATCTGCAAGAGTTATTAACAAATCTTCTAAATCTTCCCCTGTCAGATCATCAATAGATTTGTCAATCAATGGAAGTACTGCCCTTAATCCCGTTACATTATTCCTTGTAGTGTGTACGCTTGTACCTGAAACACGATAGGAATTTATGAATCGTTTAACAAGTTTAGCCCTTTCATCACTACATTTATCTAAAAGTTCATCCAATCCCCTATCACAGGATGCCTTAATCCGCTCTTCCTCACTGTTGTAGATCTTAGGGTATTCTGCCATTTTCACACCTTAAATATATTTATGGTACAAACAGAATATATAACTTTCATTATTCCCAGCAAACAAAAATTCTCCCAACAGCAGGCAGTAAAGGATGCACGCAGTCCGATGTATAACCGTCTGATAGAAGTACATGAAGACCTCAAAGGTATTGACAGTAAATTGCAGGACCTATCGGACAGACTTGATGAACTTGAAAAAAACCAGCGTCCGGGAAAAGAATAAATGACAATCGATATCGAGCCTCTATTGGATGAACCTGCCTTGCTGGTAAAGGGCCAATCCCGCACCCTTGTACTCTCAGACCTCCATATAGGTATCGAATGGGACCTCTACAAAAGTGGTTTCCTGGTTCCCAGTGGTCTTGAAAGGCGACTCAAAAAGATAGAGGGTTATATCGAGCAGACCAAACCCGAGAGGATAGTATTGCTGGGTGATATAAAGCACAATGTCCCACAAATTTCATGGCAGGAGCGGGATGAAATACCCATGTTTCTCGAAAAACTCGCCCTGCATGCAGAAATCGATATTTTCCCGGGCAATCATGACGGTGGGATTGAATTCCTGCTGCCAAAAAACAAACGTATTCACCTCCACCCTTCCAGAGGTGACATAATTGAGGAGGTTGGATACTTCCACGGCCATACATGGCCCGATCCAAAACTCATCACAGCACAACATTTAATTGTAGCCCACAATCATCCGACCCTGCGAATCACCGACAGCCTGGGATATTCCACATCCGAACAGGTCTGGGTGAAAACTAAATTGAATCATGAAAAACTAAAAAACCATTTTGAAAAGATCGGTGTTGATATGCCGGAAAGTGACACACAACCTGATGTTGTAGTGATCCCCGCATTCAATGAACTCTGCGGAGGGGTAGCTTTTAACGAAGCGATTCTTGATGACCTGCTCGGGCCTGCATTCTCTTCAGGTTCCATTGACGTGGCAAACGCCGATATCTACCTGCTTGATGGAATGTACATGGGTAAACTGAAGGATATAAAAAAACTCAGTATTACGAAAAAGCGTAAAGGCAAAAGGAGGAAGGGCCTGTGATGGATACGGTATTTGGCCAGTTACATCCCCATATCAGAAAAGCTCTTGCAAAACAGCAATTCCATACACCCACCCAACCCCAACAAGAGTCTATTCCACCCATCCTGCAAAGCAAGAATGTCCTGCTTATTGCACCTACCGGTTCGGGAAAAACCGAGTCTGCTATCCTTCCTCTTTTTGATCATATCCTTTCCAAAAAACCAGAGGAGAGGAAAGGCATTTCTGCTCTATACATAACACCCCTGAGGGCACTGAACCGTGACATGCTTCACCGCATACAATGGTGGGGTAAGGAACTAGGTATCAAGGTCATGGTGCGACACGGGGATACCAGCCAGTATGAGCGCCAGAAGCAATCAAAAAATCCTCCGGACTTATTAATTACTACTCCTGAAACCCTGCAGGCAATGTTTACAGGTAAAAGGCTGCGCAAAAACCTGGAAGATGTCAGTTTTATCGTGGTGGATGAGATTCACGAACTTGCAGAATCCAAAAGGGGAGCACAGCTGGCTATCGGGCTGGAAAGACTGGTAGAATTATCAGGTGAATTCCAGAGAATAGGCCTTTCTGCAACTGTCGGCAATCCTGATGTTGTGGCAGCTTTCCTTGCAGGGGCAGAAAGGGACATGCAGATAGTAAAAGTGGAGATGCTCAGCCTGCTCAAGTTCAACGTGGTAACCCCTCACATGGAGGATGAAGATCTCAAAACCGCACACCAAATAGGATGTTCTGCGGAACTGGCCACACATCTGCGCTGCATTCAGGATATTGTAATGCAGAAAAAATCCACCCTGATTTTTGTCAACACACGTCAAAGTGCCGAAGTGCTTGCATCGGGTTTCAGGATGCTGGACCTGCCCATCGGGGTACACCACGGCTCCCTGTCCTATGAAGCCCGTCTGGAAGCGGAAGAGAACTTCAAGAACGGGGATTTGAGAGGCCTGATCTGTACATCCTCGATGGAATTGGGAATCGATATCGGTAGCGTGGATCATGTAATCCAGTATGGCTCTCCCAGACAGGTTGCCCGGCTGCTGCAAAGGGTTGGCAGGGCGGGACATCGCATTCATGAAATTTCGGAAGGAACGATCATTGCACTGGAATTTGATGATATCGCCGAAAGTATGGCCATCGTTGGAGCTGCCAGGGAAGGTCGGGTGGAGGATATTTCTCCCCAGAGCGGGGCCCTGGATGTAATCGCCAATCAGCTTTCAGGTATCGTGCTGGACTTCGGGGATATAGAGATTTCCCGTATACTTTCCATTCTCAGGCGAACCTATCCTTTCAAAGATTTAAGCCTGCAGGCGCTGGAAAAGATCGTGGAGCAGGTAACATATAACAGGCTTGTGTGGCGGGATAAAGGTTCCAGTATCATCAGTCGGCGTAAAAGGAGCTGGCAGTATTACTACCAGAACCTTTCCATGATCCCGGATGAGAGAAAGTTCGAGGTTTATGATATCGTCACCGGTAAGGCGGTCGGGACACTGGATGAGGCCTTTGTGGTAAACTTTGCCAATCCAGGGGCTATTTTCATAACCCGGGGAGAGGTGTGGAGAGTACTGGAACTCGATCCTGAACGGGGGCGCATAAAGGTTGAACCGGTGCGAAGTATGGGGGAGATCCCCAGCTGGGTCGGAGAAGAAATACCCGTTCCCTTCGAGGTGGCACAGGAAGTCGGGAAACTACGCCGGGAAACTGCAGACCTTATTGCAACAGGTGCACAAGAGGAGGAAATCATCAATACATTGATGGAACGTTATCCTGTGGACAAATATTCAGCAGATGGGTTTTTCCGGCTAATCAAAAAACATGTGGATCAGGAATGCCCGATGCCACATGACCGACAGGTCATTATCGAGAAGCAAGAGGATGGAATGGTTATCAATGCATGTTTCGGGCACAATACCAACGAAACCCTGGGCAAGGTACTGACAGCCCTGCTTGCGGCCCGTTTTGGTAGCAGTGTGGGACAGGAAACAGATCCCTATCGCATTAAACTAGCCCTGCCGGTAAGTTTTCGTGCCGAACAGGTACGCTCCATGATAGTCGATACACTTCCCGAACATGTGGAACCCATTCTGGAGATGACACTGAAAAATACCTCCCTTTTGAAATGGAAGATGGTACAGGTAGCCCGTAAATTCGGTGCCATCAGTAAAGACGTGGACTACGACAAGATCAGCATGAAAAAACTTATCGACATTTACGAAAACTCGGCTATGTACGATGAGGTATTACGAGAAATTTTCCACAATATGCTGGATGTAAGTCGCACAAAGGAAATACTGGAAAAGGTGCAGCAGGGAGAAATCAACATCGCAACAGGCCCTCCATCTCCTCTGGGAGGAGCGGGATTCGATGCGAAAAAAGACCTGATAGCACCGGAAAGAGCTGAAGGTTCGATCATAACAGCACTGAAAAACCGTATTGAAAATGACAGGGTAATCCTGTTCTGTGTACACTGTACTAAATGGATATCCCGTCGCAAAGTGAAAAATGTGCCTGAGAACATTGTGTGTCCTATATGTGAATCTAAAATGGTGGCTGCCCTGAAACCCTGGGAGGAAGAGGAAATCAAACTGGTTAAGAAAAAAGATCGAATAGATTCAAAAGAGGACCAAAAACGCATCCAGAAAGTATTTCGTAATGCCAACATCGTAATGACACAGGGAAGGACTGCGGTTGTGGCCCTGGCAAGCCGTGGAGTAGGTCCTGAAACCGCCACCCGTATTATCCAGAAGATGCAGGTGGATGAGGAAGGTTTCTACAAAGACATCATGGAAGCCGAACGCAACTATGCGAAAACGAAACGTTTTTGGGGTTAATAAATTCTGCATTTTGTTTCCTTCCAAAAACTAAAATACATTACAAACTGTTATTCTTACCATGAGCTCAACTATTGAAGAGTTAGTCCAGTCATTGAATCCCAAACAGCAAGGTTATGTGAACCTCGAATTGCCCGACCCGACCAACGGTGAATACCTGCTTACTGTTTTCAGGCTTGTTCCCGGAGGGGAGATGAATATGCTACAGGCAGCTGCTGAAATCGCAGCGGAATCATCAACTGGTACGAATTTCAGGGTAAATACCGAGACGAAGTTCTCAAAGGTCATGAATGCCCTGGTCTATCAGATGGATCTGGAAAGAGAACTTGTGTGGATAGCCTATCCCTGGAGACTATTTGACAGGGGAGGCAATGTACAGAACATCCTGACCTATATCGTGGGAAACGTCCTGGGAATGAAAGAAATATCTGCCCTCAAACTGCTGGATGTCTGGTTTCCTCCCTCAATGCTTGAACAATATGACGGCCCCGGTTTCACAGTCGATGACATGCGCAGTTATCTCGGAGTTTACGACAGGCCAATTCTCGGTACCATCGTAAAACCCAAGATGGGGTTGACCTCTGCCGAATATGCTGAAGTCTGCTATGACTTCTGGGCAGGCGGCGGGGATTTTGTCAAGAATGACGAACCACAGGCCAATCAGGACTTCTGTCCCTACGACAAGATGGTAAAGCATGTAAAAGAAGCCATGGACAAGGCAGTAGAGGAAACGGGAAAGAAAAAAGTCCATTCATTCAATGTCTCGGCACCGGACTTTGACACCATGATCGAGCGCTGCGAAATGATCAGGAATGCAGGGTTTGAGCCTGGAAGTTATGCTTTCCTCATCGATGGTATTACCGCCGGATGGATGGCTATCCAGACAATCAGAAGGCGGTATCCCGATGTTTTCCTGCATTTCCACAGGGCTGCCCATGGTGCCTTCACACGCCCAGAGAATCCCATAGGTTTTTCCGTGCTGGTACTGTCTAAATTCGCACGTCTGGCAGGCGCCTCCGGCATCCACACGGGTACTGCAGGAGTCGGAAAAATGAAAGGAACTCCAGAGGAAGATGTAGTTGCAGCCCACGGTATTCAGTACCTGAGTTCACATGGCCATTTCTTCGAACAGAGCTGGGCCAAGATCATGGAAACGGATAAGGATGCTATATAGCTTGTGAATGAAGACATAGCCCATCATGTCATCCTGGAAAAAGACAGCTGGAGAGGCATGAAAAAATGTTGTCCAATTGTTTCCGGAGGATTGAACCCCGTCAGGCTGAAGCCTTTCATCGATGTAATGGGTAACGTTGATTTCATCACGACCATGGGATCAGGAGTACATGCACATCCGGAAGGAACACGATCAGGAGCCAAAGCACTGGTACAGGCATGTGATGCCTACCTGCAGGGAATCGATATCAGGGATTATGCCAAAAATCACAGGGAACTTGCCCAGGCTATTGAATTCTTCCCGGAAAAATAAAATCGTATAATTGGGAAGTGCTTCCTGTGCGTGCAATTGCTGCGGGCCTAAAATGACGGCTTCGCAGCAATTTGCCAGAAAAAATCAGTCGTACTTATTCATGTAATTTTTATAGGCCCGGATATATTCGGCATGGGGCCAGATCAGAGGAGTCGTGACATATGCAAGTCCATCCTTCCACTTGGGGTGAGCACGGACATGTTCTATCATTTTCATCTTGCTGTCCCTGAGAATTTTGGCATTGGTATAATCCTCCAGCCACAACTCAAACCGTTCTATAGTTGATATATGTTCAGGCAACTGGTACTCATGAGCCATATCAACCACCCATCCCAGATACATTTCTGCCATTTCTTTTTGATCAATATTTATGAAATGGTTTGCAAGCTCACAGGTAAAATGACACCAGGGGCCATAGCCACCATTATTCCGATCCCAGTGTTCAGGGTAACGGTTCAGGCCGCCAATTTCCTTATCCCATAAATTATCATGAATTCGTTTTACAGTAGACTTTATCTTGACATCCGAATCCGGGAGAAGGCCGAAATAAGCAGGTGCATATTCCACAGCATCCACATCAATAACACTGGAGGCAAATGCATCATAACCTATTGGATTACTGCTCTTATCCTTCACACGGATACATTTTATAAAAGAACGCCTTCGGGGACTGTAGAGTCGTGTCATGATGGCATTCCTGACCTTTCCTCCTTCTTCCTTCCACTTTGAGACGTCCTTGCCCAGGGCCTCGCCCATCTTCACAGCTTCCAATACACCCGCACAGCATGCACAATTGGCATAAATCTCAAAACCATGCTCATAAGCCGGATATTCATGAATACTGTTAACCGTATGAATAAGATCAACTTCTTCATTTTTATTCATCAGGATAAAACCGACTGCTTTTTCGACAATGGGCCAGTATTCTTCGATGAACTTCTTATCAGCCATCTTATCAAAAAATGAGCCACCTGTGGCCTCGAAATACTTCCCCAGCGCATAAAGGATAAGACCGTTTCCGTCTATCTGCAAATCCTTGTAACTTGCATCATTGCCGTCTATATCATACCGCTGGGAAAACTCACCCAGAGGCTTTTGCGCATTCAATATAAATTCGAGCCCTCTGCGGGCCTGGTCCATAAGGTCAGCATCTATTGCACCAAGGATATCCATCGAATGATCCCTCGGATAGATGAAAGGATATCTTGTACCGGGAGGACTTGCATAAAATCCACCCTTTTCATGCTGATTTTCACTGAGAATCTTGACACTGTTTTCATAAAGCCTGTGGGCTTCCAGATAATTCAATAGGATCACTCCTCTTCAGGATATTCGATTTTAAATACGGAAAACGATTTATCAAGATAGCCGGAAACTTCATCCTTAGAGATGCCGGACCTAGCAATAGCCTGCTCATTATATTCTTTTGTATTACTTACAGGTGATTTGCTACCCAGATGAAGGAGTTTGGCACCTGCCAGCTCAGCACGTCTTTTACTATAGCTATTATGCAATATACCCACGGCACTGGAAAGTGCAGGATAGTTCCAGCCTTCTTCAGATTGGTGTTTCTGATTCCTGACAAAATCGATTAGTTGCTGGTATTCTTCTGGCCTTTCCCCATATATTTCTATAAATTCTACAAGGTCATTGCCAAATGGGCATACAGGCAAATAGTTTATGTTGTCGTCCCTTGCACCCTCAAATCCTGGACCTTCAATCTCAGCAAGCCTATAACCAATGGATTCAATCCAGTGGTAAGTCTTTTCCGGCCCTACCATATCCACCATTTCTATAATGCCCACAAGAAAAGCCTTGGGAAGCATATTTTCAAGTCGTATCACAATAATTCCCCCTGTTCTAAGATCAAACTATATCTCTGTTCTCATTAGATCCGATTAATTTAATAATTGCACGGTTCCATCCCTCAGGCCCTATGCCTTCAACCCTGTTTATATCATCATCCTCTATGGAAGGATCATGTTTACCATCTGGTTTCTGGACAAGGAAAGCCACATCCACCGTCTGTAACATGGGCAGGTCATTCTGACTATCTCCCAACCCCACACTTACCACAGAGGGATGAATTTTCCTGTATAATTCAGTCAATATCGAAACTGCCATTCCTTTATCATTATCTCCCATCAAATGCCAGTATCTTCCGCCTCTGGTGAAATTCAACCCCTGCGCAAGAATGTGCTCTTTGAGCAGTTCTGTTCCTGAATCATCTTCCATTTTAAAGGCTTCATCATATTCCCTTTCTTTGGCAAGTGTTGCAGATTCAATGCCAAGACCCGTATCCTCACTTACCTCTTCAGCGTTAAGGTCACCAAAACCAGTAATTGGGAGAGAGGTACGATCTCGAATAATCGAAAGTACCCTGCGAAGCTCTTCATAGCGGGTTCCAAGTTCAATTATTTCATAATCCTCATTTTCGCTTGTATACTCATAATCTACATTGAAATAGCCACGGGGGATGAAAATAGCCCCCCCATTTTCAGAAATAAAAGGATGATGAATATTTAGTTCCTTAACATAAACCTCTATTTCAGCGCGGGTCTTACTGGTACAGATAATCAGGGGAATGTCCTTTTGAGCAAGCAATTTTATTGCATCAAGGGCAGCTTCATATGAATAGGTATCATGATCGATCAACGTACCATCAAGATCGGTAAAAATAATATATTTCATTTTTAAACACTCCCTCACAGGTATCACATTATAGTACCAAAGCTCTGTAAACATATCTGATTGCTATTATTATCTCTGTAGATTTCATTTGTTAGAAGAAGTATGTGAACTACACCACGCTTACGCATGGTGCTTCCTGCTTCATTCTTTGAACTTATATTCACGTATGCCTTTGACACTATTTATACTTTGTACCAAAACAACAAAAAGACGCATTCATCTCCTCCCTTAGGGGAGGAGTCTTCTGCTTATTCAGATAAACAAAGACAACGTTTACCAATTACATGGACAAGAAATAATAAGTGGACAGGTATTACTTCACATGATGCAAAAGCTAATTTCAATATTCAACCCCCATATGGGTATTGCAACAAAAAGTAACATCATTAATAAAATCGGGAAAGGACAAACTGAAATTATAATGCCCACTGCAAATCATTTAGTAATGAAAATACAAGGAAAATCCAATACAAATGGAAATAAAAAATCAGCTATAACTATTGTAGATAATGGTTTATGTGAAAGTAAATCTCATGTCCTTGCAGAGAAACTGGACACTCTCCTGAAAGATGATAATGGGAAACTGCAAGATCCGGGACTGTATATCGAAGATTTAAAGAGAGACTTAATTGGTGGTTTTGCTTTCATAACAAGAAGCAATAAGTGGATTACCTGTGCAACTGATGTGCTAGGAGTGAAATCTCTATGGTATTCTACAGAAAATGGCTTTGCAGTTGCATCTGAAAAAAAATATCTTGAAATGACTGGTTACTATAATATTGAAAAAGTTGACCCGCGAAGTACCCCTAGTTATGATACCGAAGAGGGAACATTACATACATACAGTACCTATGAACTGAAACCATCAGTTGAACCTGCAACAAAGCAACCTGATGAAATCATAGAAGAATTATATCGGCTGCTTGGAGAATCTGTAAGCAGGTGTCTTCCTCCTTCCAGGATAGGAATTTTGTTTTCCGGAGGTGTGGATTCCACACTTGTAAGCATGCTGTGCAAAAAATATAGCAAGCAAGATATCTGTTGCTATGTAGCAGGACTTGAGAATGAGATACAAGCACCCGATGTACAGCATGCACGAAAAATAGCAAACGAGCTGGAGTTGCCTCTGAAAATTATTGAAGTATCTCTCGAGGAAACAGAAGAAATCCTAAAAAAAATCGTTCCCCTGATAGAAACTACAAGTGTACCCATGGCGGGGGTTGCCCTGCCAACTTATATAGCAGGTCGGGCAGCAAAAGAGGATGGGATCAACGTTCTTTTTACAGGTAGTGGGGCAGATGAAATGTTCGGTGGCTATAACAGGCACAAAAAAGCAACTGACCTGAACAGTGAATGTCTGAAGGATACACTCAACATCCATCTAAAAGATACTTATCGGGACGGTTTGATTGCATCCGAACTGGAGCTGGACTTACGCTCCCCTTTTCTGAACAGGCACGTTGCAGAATACGCTCTGGGAATCCCTGCTGCCCTTAAGCTTAATGAAAAAGGCAATAAGATGATACTGCGCCAGGTGGCTGAAAGGGCTGGAATTCCTGCAGAATTTGCACTCAGGAATAAAAAGGCTGCCCAGTATGGGAGCAAGTTTGACAGGGCTATCGAAAAACTTGCAAAACGAACTGGTTATAAAAATAAAACGGATTATCTGAAGAACATGGAAAAAAATTACAAACCCAAACTTGGAGTACTGTTCAGTTCGGGAAAAGATAGTCACTTTGCAATGTACAAAATGAAAGAGGCAGGATATCCGATCGAATGCCTGATAACAGTAAAAAGCAAAAATCCGGATTCCTATATGTTCCATACACCCAATATCAATATGGCATCCCTGCAATCCGAAGCCATGGGGATTCCCCTTCTTGAACAGGAGACAGCAGGGGAAAAGGAAGTTGAGCTTGATGATTTGAAAAAAGCAATCGAGAAGGCAAAAAAAGAATATGGGACCGAAGGAGTTGTAACCGGTGCCCTGTATTCAACTTACCAGAAAGAGCGAATAGAAGGTATCTGTTCAGAACTCGGAATGTATGTGTATTCACCTCTATGGCATATGGACCAGGAAGAAGAAATGCACAAATTGCTGGAAGAAAAATTTCATTTTCTATTCAGTAGCATAGCAGCTTATGGTTTAAACAACAAGTGGCTGGGTAAAGAAATTACCAAAAATGAGATCGATGAACTGGTAAAACTAAATGATAAAATAGGGCTGAATGTCGCCGGAGAAGGAGGAGAATTTGAAAGTTTTGTTCTTGACTGTCCCTTATATTCCAGAAGGATAGAAATAAAAAAGAGCACTGTCATAAATATTGATGAGTATACTGCACGCCTTAATATAGAGGATGCTATACTTGTACAAAAGGACAGGACACAAAATGAGTGATTATATGCCTACACCATCAAATGAACCAAAACAGATTAAGAAAAAAGAAGAAGAGCCGGGGGAAACTGCTGATGAGGAAATCGATGACTGGTGTGAACTTGTAAGCGGTGATGAACAGGAAGCAACAGAAACTGACCGCGAGATGAAAGAATGGTGCAAGGGAACTACATCCAAAAAGGAAGAAAAGTAATGGTTACCCTTCCTACAAACACATGAGTATAAATATGAAACTACCAGATCACCGTACCAAAATTGTATGCACGATTGGCCCGGCTTCCAGTCCCGAACCCGTACTCAGGCAATTGATACTTAAGGGGATGAATGTAGCCAGGATTAATTTTTCTCATGGTGATCTGGAAAAACACAGGGAAGTTATCCAAAGGATACGTAGTTTATCAACTGAGTTGGGAGTAACTGTGGCAATCCTTGCAGACCTGCCGGGCCCCAGAATAAGGGTTGGAGACCTGGAAAATGAACCTTTAACTCTTGAAAAGGGAGATACTGTTTATCTTACCCCTCTGGATATAGATGGTGGGAAAAACATCATACCGGTAAATTACAAAAGGCTTTATGAGAGTGTAAGCCCGGGTAGCAATGTATTTCTCAATGATGGTTTTATCCAGCTTAGATGTCTGGGTAATACCGATAAAGGGGTAGAATGCAAGGTTGAAATCGGGGGTTATCTCACATCCCACAAAGGAGTGAATTTGCCAGGCTCCCGGATCTTTCTGGATGCTGTTACGGATGATGACCTGAGATTCATGAAGTTTGCCCTGGAGGAAGGAGTAAACATATTCAGCCTCTCATTTGTAGAAAGTGCATCTGATATTGAAAAGTTGCGACAATTTGCCCAGCAGCATGGTGAGTCCATTTATGTCGTGGCAAAAATAGAAAGGGAAGAAGCGGTAAAAAACATAAATGATATTCTTGAGCATACCGATGCCATAATGCTTGCAAGAGGGGATCTGGGAGTGGAAACTCCGATCCAGCAAGTGCCGGTTTTGCAAAAAGAGATTATACATAAGGCAAACCTGCGGGGCAAACCTGTCATTACTGCAACACATATGCTTGAGTCAATGACAGAAAATATTCGTCCGACACGTGCAGAGGCCACTGATGTGTCCAATGCAATACTTGACGGAACCGATGCCCTGATGTTATCCGGGGAAACGGCAGTCGGAAAATACCCGATTGAAACCGTGTTGATGATGACTGGAATCGCTTCAAGGACCGAAAAATGGAGGAATGAAACTGGCTGGGGAACTGAATTGCTTACAAAAGGCATTGATGAACTTACCATGTCAGTTAGTGATGTTATTGCCCTGCAGGTTTACCAGGCCATCAAACGTTTGAAAGTAGACCACACTGTAACACCCACCATTTCCGGCCAGACTCCGCGCAGGATTTCCCGATTTAAACCCGATTGCTGGATATTCGCTATGAGCAGAAGCCAGGAAATATGTGAAACCCTTGCCCTTTCATATGGGGTTTATCCTATATATTCCCCGAATAAAGGTGGCAGCTGGGAACAAACTGCCTCTACATTGCTGAAAGAAAATCAGATAGCATCGGTGGGTGATCTTATAGTATTCACAGAAGGCCAGTCTCCCGGTAAGCCGGGAGGGACCAATATGCTGAAAATTTTTCAGATTGAATGATTTTAAAGTGTTTGTTCTGCAAGTAACGTAGAGATGTCTTTTATCGCTGGTTTTGGTTCTCCTGAAACACTTTCCAGATGATACTGGCAAAAGGGACAGTAGCTTACAAGTGTCTTGCCTTCCTGAAGGTTTTCAAGGGTTAGATTTGCTATCTTACCGGAAATTTCCGGGAAATTGGGTTTGACACCTGCCGGTGCACCACAACAAACCGTACCTTCAAACAGTTCTTTTATGGAATATCCCATAGCTGAGATCAATTGTCTGGGAACATTCTTTTCTTTCCTCATGGGACATGCATCCCTCAGAGAAACCGTACCTGTGGTCTTACGTGGCTGCAGTCTGCCTTCCCTGACAAGCTCACTGAAGAGGTCAAGAGAAAATACCACTTTGAATTCCGGTTTTTTGCCTAATTTTGCATACTCTTTCCCGATGACCTCGTAACATCCCGGACATGAGACTACCAGTTTTTTTATTCCCTGTGATTCGATGTAATCCACATATTTACGTGCATGTTCTGCAGCTTCATCCAGATGACCGTTATCAATCAGGAAAAGGCCACAGCATTTTTCCTCTTTAAGTAACATGGGTTTGATATCTGCAGCATTCAGTAATCGGATCGTTGAGCGTGCAATCTCCGGCTGAGCAAAGGATGCCCAGCAGCCACCCATGTAAGCAATTTCTGATTTTTCAGCGATTACCAGATCATTGGTTACCCAGTCAAAACGATGAGCATCGTCCATATGTCCCGGCACATTATTTACAAGAATGTTCTGACAGATCTTTCCGGTTTTCTCCGGTTCCCTGCCCTGCTCTGCGAGCAGTTGTCTTTCCCTCTGTATAATATCCGTGATTGGAATGTCCACAGGACAGACATCATCGCAGGCACCACAGCGTGTCGAAAGATACACATTGTTCATTTCGTCTTCTGTAAGTTCTTTTCCTGCTTCAATACGGTCAAGCAGGGATATTTTAGCCCGGGGCGTAAAAGAATCATTACCCGTAACTTTTGTAACAGGACATACATCAAGACATTTGTTACATTCGATACATGAATCTGCAAATTCCTGTAAATTTATCATAATCTACCTCTGAATATCTTCTGTTATAAAATTATGTTTTCGTATATTAATAAATAAGTAATTAGTTGTACAAAAATAAGAAAAAATATCAGTTAATATACATCAGCCCCAGTTACTGATGATGTGCCTTCCTGGCAGTTTCGTCATCATTGCCGTAATCTGTACAACCTATTACCAAAAATCGGCTCAACAGGATTTCAAGTACAATCATTGTCTTTTTCACATAATCCCCCTTAATGTCCATTACAAAATAATGTGTCCTGTAGAATTATAAATATGCTGCTTAAATTTTGGCATTTAATGGGTCAATATTTATTCTTCAAAGATATCCACAGGTTTTTGATCACAACCTTTTTGGAAAAAAACCGTAGTAATCCCGGCATAAATCTGTACAGCCTGATACGAAAACTTCCAGAGGCATCTATTTCTAAAAATTCATTATTAAAACAGGGAACAATCTGATAATTACATTGAGGGCAACTGCGCTTAACTATTCCAAGAGCCGCATGTAAAAATCCACACAGAATGCCTGTATATGCGGGATCATCAAAACCATATCTCATATCAAGAGAAAGAGAACGAAAATGGATAGCTTTTAAGATATCTGATACAAACCTGAAGAGGGGATTTTTTATCTCAAAGAAAATAGAAGAATACGATGACAGATCATTTACAATCGTTGGATTGTATTTTACCGAACGATCTGTTTTAATTTCATCCTCTTGTTCTTCATTTTTTTTATTGCTGGAAGGTTTGATATTTCTGGAGATTCCCAACCAGGTTATTTTCAGGTTTGTTTTGTAACTGTTTCTTTCTAATGTAAACCTGAATGTTACATCAAATGCGACAAAAAGGAATAAAATTGCCACTACCAAAAGCAGCAAAATTACAGAAAAAATAATCATAGGCCACATAGACCCGGATACTTAAATTGCCCGTCTCCTAACGGAAACAGGTTAGTCTTTTTCCTCATTATCTGACTCGTCTTTTACTTCTTCAGGTCTGTCAGAGGCATGCTTATTCCCTTTCATTCCTTTGAATTTCCCGATTAGTTCCGGAACTGCTTCAATGACCTTATCAATATCGCCTTTGCCGGATACACGCAACAACTTTACGTCTTCTTCAGATATAACAAGAAATGCAACAGGATCTATTTTTGCACCTGCACCGCCGCCGCCACCAAAGCTCGATTCGGTTGCACTTTTCTTACCTTCACCGCCACCGCTACCAAAACCAAAGGATACTTTGCTGATGGGTATGATAGTTTTTCCACCTGCTTCCATAGCTTCCCCTACAACGGTTTTAGTGCTGACCAGTCTCTCAAGTTCCTCAGAGACCTCTTTCATTACATCTTCTACTCCCATATTGACACTCCCTGATATTCGATAGTTTTTGATATAATAAGATGGGTACTGTTACTTAAAAAGATAATCCAGCATTTTCTGGAGGTGAAAAACTTATAGTTACATGTTAAACAGAAGTATGTGATAAAACTTAAGTATATAAACACATACTTACACATCATATTATGTTTCTAAAAGAAATTGAAAATAATTATTAAAGCCAGATGGATGTGGAACAATGAAAGTTGTAGGTTTTGTAGGAAGCCCACGTAAAGATGGGAATACAGATGTACTTGTACAGCAAGTTCTTGACGGTGCCTCTGAGAACGGTGCAGATGTCAGGAAATTCAACATCAATGCGATGGATTTTACGGGATGTCAGGCATGCGGCTACTGTAAAGTCCATGAAAGATGCAAACTCGATGATGATATGGAAAAAGCTCTGGATGCAATCATTGATGCTGATGGTATTGTTTTTGGCTCACCCATTTATTTCGGCCAATTTACCGGACAGGCACGCTCATTCATAGACAGGTTATATTCCCTGATTAATCCGGATTTCTCTCCGCGTATCAATGCCGGTAAAAAACTTGTATTGGTGGGTTCCCAGGGGTTCCCCGAAAAGAATCAGTACAAACCGGTATTTGAAGAATTGGGAGGGCTGATGAACCAGTTTTTCGGAATGGAAATCAAGAATACATTGCTTGGTACCGGATACTATGAGCCCGGAGCAGTCAAAGATAACACTGAATTAATGGATGAGGCAAAAACTGCCGGAAAAGAATTGCTCGACTGATTACCAACATTCCTGCCTGTGTATTTTCATATCACAGGCATAAATTTACTTCTTACTTACGGAAAACACCGGTATAATGTGGCCATCTGAAATACTCCCCATGCCTGCCGGAAAGTTCTGAAAGACCTGCTTTTTTCATATGTTCTACAATTTCTACAGGGGACAGGCCATGATCATGCTTGGTTGGCTCCCGGATGTAGACAAGACCGGTTCCCTTAAGTTTGCCTGCAAGGGAGTTTAATATTTCCTGTCTGTCCTTTTCCTCAATATCATGGAGGACAAAATGAATGAAAACGGAATCAAAATAATTATCAGGCAGATCTGCATCTTCGATCTTTTCACAGATAAACTCAACGTTGGAAAAGTCCTTCATCCGTTTTTTTGCTTTCTCCAGCCAGAAAGCAGAGGTGTCAATGCAAACCAGATTGCCGCTGTCTGAAAGGGCGTTTGCTATATGCTTTGAAACAGCGCCTCCTCCGCATCCAAAATCCAGAATATTTTCATCACCTTTCAACTGTAGACCCTGAATATATTGCTTATAGCGGAAACTTCCCAGACGGTTCCAGAGCACTTCCATTCGCAACTTTTCAAAAAAGCCAGGGTTATCAAAGCTCATGTAATATAATCAATAATCTATTTCATTAGTTTTTCGCCAAATTCCAAACATTGCAATATAATTTTCTTTGATATCAGCAACGGTAAAATACATAAGTCTTTGAACCATGTGTATATCCATGCCAGCAAGAATACATGAAATCATAGAATCCAAAAGGCTTGTCATAAGGCCGCTGGAGGAGAAAGATTTTACTGGTTTTCACAGGTTTATTTCAAATGATAAAGCTACAAAATATTTTTTCTTCAGCCAAAAACCTGCATCCTATAAAGATACTCGCAGGTTTTTCCGTAAAACGATGAAAAACTACGATGAACCAGATCAGGTCTATGCCTATACTGTTGCAAAAAAGAGCAGTGATGAATTTGTCGGTTCTGTTGGAATGCTTCCTGACCCGGATAAGGGAGCTTAGCAGGTTTACTGGTCCATTTTACCAAAACACTGGAACCGGGGATTTGCAACCGAGGCTATCCAAATATTCTTGCATCACGCTTGCCGCAAACTGGATTGCAAGCAGTTCATCGCTTTTTCGCATGAGGATAACATTGCTTCCAGGAAAGTTGCTAAAAAAATCGGTATGAAAAATGAAGGACCTACAAAGGTAAAAGGGGTTAAACATAGACCCCTGCGCTATACACTGGACAATTGTCAATATTGAATATGGACATTCAATCGACCAATTTCAATTAAAAGAACTGATTAAAAATCGATTCAAAAAAGTTAAGCAGGATTTTGTTTTGTAGACAGGCGATTTAAATCGGCGATTAATTTTTTAGTGTCCACATTCTGCTTGTTTGCGATCTGGCATATTTCATCATATAATAGAATAAGTTCCATTTCGTATTCCGATTCTCCCTTGACTCTGGACCAATAATCCAAAAATATATCCCTTTCAAATTCGACAAAATTACCAGCTATTTTTAAGAAAATTGCCAGTGGATTTGTTTCTACAATCTTCCCAACTTTGCCAGTCTCATTATTCTTATAAAATTCCCCATGTCTCATCTGTTATTCACCTCCAATTCCAACTACATATTTGATTTTCTAATTTATTAAGCATAGCGACAGGTTTGGACTTCGGGGCTTGTATTTTCAATTTTTATATCTTTGACCTTAACATTAATTGCTTCACTGACCCTTAACGGTGGGGTGTACATCAACAGAGCCGACATTTTATAATCTCAAACAAATTAACTTTTAATCTGCAAAAAAATATTAAAAGAACAGGTTGGAGCATTCAATAATAAAAAATGTAAAAACTCATAGTAAAAATATATGGGTATGAATAAAAATAAAAGGAATGTATGTGATTTATTCCAGAATGAAAATCTGATACTCCCATTAAATCTATGATTTAATAATCTGTCAAATGATTACTTAAACTTTATCGATATAGCTATGCCTGTAGCTGAAGATCTAATCTTTCAATTATCTATGGGTCGGAAGGCGCATGGTTCCAAAACCGATTATTGAAAGTTCATCCCCGTTCTTTGGCATTTTCCTGTATAACATTAAACTCCTCCCGCATTTTTGAATTATTAGCTTGATTCTATTCTCATTAATCTTTGATTGAATCCTTGTTTTTAAGACAAATCAATCTGTTACCTTTATGCCTGATTGAGTAATCACTCAAAAGTAATTGGGTAATCAAATTCATTGGTTTTTATTAACGAAGCTTTTTGGAAATATCAAGAGAAGAGCTTTCTTGCTGCCTCCTCTGCCCATTTTATAACTTCCTTTACAGGGATACCACTTGTTTTAGCAATCACTTTACAATCCTCGAACTCAGCAGAGATATTGAGCAGGACACCTTCTGAATCCCTGGCAATCTTCACCGCGGTTTCATAGATTTCCCCTTCAATTTCAAATTTAAGTGACTCTATCCTTCTGTCAGCCATTAACCTGTGCCGGGTTGGTATTACCCGTACTCCTAGGGACCCAGTCTCGATAATGATCTTCCGTGCGAGTTTTGCAGTATCCTCAGGCTTTGCAATGACCTTGATAATATGGGCTGGGCGGCCTTTTTTCATTGTTGCCGGAACGATTGCAACATCCCTTGCTCCCATAGCAAGCAATTCCTCGAACAGGTTACCCAACACTTCTCCACTTACATCGTCAGCATTTGTCTCAAGTACTTCTATCATATCCGGGACCAGGCCGGAATACAGCTCAGAAATCACTCCCTGGAGCACGTTTGGTCCTCTAAGCTCGGCATCTCCAGCTCCATACCCTGTTGAAATTACCCTGCCCTGGGGAAAAGTCTCCACAGGTCTTGCAAAGTGAGAAAGGATCGCAGCTCCTGTGGGAGTCAGAAGTTCTTTTTGCTCATTCCCACCTCTGAAATAGAGTTTTCCTTTCCTGAGCACCTCAAGTGTAGCCGGAGCTGGTACAGGCAGGGTCCCGTGTGCGCATTCTATTGTACCGCTTCCCACATTGATAGGAGTGCAGTAAACAGAATCACATCCAAGAGAATGAATAGCTGCCGAAGACCCGATGACATCTACAAGTGCATCACTCTGGCCTACCTCATGGAAATGAAGTTTCTCAAGATCATCTACTCTATGAATCAAGCTTTCAGCTTCTGCCATCTTTAAAAAGATATCAAGGGCACTTGCCTCCACCCTGGGAGGCAGTTTTGCCTCCTTTATCGTGTCTAAAAGTTCTGGATATGTGCGTGAATGTTCTCTTTCAGGTACATTGATCTTGACATCAATAGCTTTTATTCCTTTTTTCACTACTTCCCTTATATCCACAGAAACAGGAGCAGAGGCTTCTATAAGTTCTTTTAGGGCTTGCCTGTCAGCTCCGAGGTCCAGAGTACATCCAAGGATCATATCTCCAGCGGCTCCGGAAAAAGGATTGAATATTAGTGATCTCATAATTTTTATTCCTGTTCTTGTTTACATCCTGCTCCTGCGGATGCGATCATGTTCGCTATCCTCGCCGCATATGCACCTGCAACAAAACCTGCATCGATATTTACGACTGCAAGTGTGGAACAGGACTGGAGCATTGACATCAGAGCAGCTTCTCCTTTGCCACCTGCACCATATCCTGTGGAAACAGGAAGACCTATCACAGGCACATCAACAAGTCCTGAAATTATTGTGGGAAGTGTGCCTTCCCTTCCGGCTGCAACTACTATAGCCCCAGGATTCTTCGATTTCAAATTCTGAAGTTCGGGAACTAACCTGTGGATTCCTGCAACCCCTACATCGTATACGGTAACAGTTTCACATCCCATCTCAGAAGCCACAACCTTTGCCTCTTCTGCGGCTGGAATATCTGCCGTGCCTGCGGAAATGATACCTACAACTCCACCGGTTGCGGGTGCATGAGTGCCATCATGGACCACAACCGTACGGGATCGGCTGTTCCATTCAAACTCATCTTCGCGGAATGCCGCCCTCAGGGCTTCAAAATGTTTTTCAGATACACGAGTGATAAGGGCTCGCTTGCTCTGTGAAACCATGACCCTTGCAATTTCCACAACATCATCAGGCTCTTTACAATCGGCAAGAACAGCCTCGACAACTCCCGTTCTGCATTTCCTGTGAGAATCAATTTTTGCTATATCGGAGTAGGATACAAAACCAAGACCACGTGCATGCTGTTCCGCAGTCTCAATATCTATTTTTCCATCTTTGACATCTTTGAAGAGATCTGTGAGTTCCATGTGATAACCCCTTTACTAAAAAAAATAATAATTCAAAGTTCACGAAATAATGAATAAATAAAAACGGAATATTGTCTGGTATTTCAGTAAAGAACCTGAAACAATATTCCTTGTTGTATTTTTGTGGCAGATAATTTATGCTGTTTTACACATGCTTAAACATCTCCATTAAACATCTCCTTTGCCATGGCAATCCTCTGCTCAAGATCGGACCCTTCAAGTTCGCTAACTACGGAATCAAGAATATTTGGTATGTCAATATGCTGTGGGCATTTATCAAGACATTGTCCACACTGGATACAAAGGGATGCAAAACCGCCTCTACCTGCACCAACAGCACCGCCTAAACGTGCAGCATACATAAGTCTTACTGTTTCGGGATCATCCTCCAGGTAAAGGTTGTTGTACAGATCAAAACAAACTGGAATATTCACACCTGACGGGCAAGGCATGCAATATTGACAACCGGTACATTCTACCTTCATCAATTCACGGTATTTATTTTCCACTCTTTTCACAAGTTGTAGTTCTTCTTCTGTAAGTGAATTTGGATGTGCTTCTCCTGCAACCCTGAGATTCTCTTCAATATGGGCTTCTTCGTTCATACCGGAAAGAACCACAGTAACTTCCGGATGGTTCCATACCCAGCGAAGAGCCCATTCAGCAGGTGATCTTTTCTTTGGTGCCTCATTCCATATTTCTTCCACATCTTGTGGTACAGTTTTTGTAAGGGTTCCTCCACGAAGAGGTTCCATTACTATAACACCAAGATTTTTAGAAGCTGCATATTTCAGACCCTCTTTACCTGCCTGGTTCATTTCATCCAGATAGTTGTACTGGATCTGGCAGAAGTCCCAGTTATAAGCATCTACTATGCGATTGAAATCCTTTGATGCTCCGTGAAAAGAAAAACCTGCATTTATAATGCGACCATCAGCTTTGGCTTTGTCAAGGAAATCAGCTACACCTAATTTTTCAATACTGTCCCACAGGTCACCAACAAGAGAATGTAAGAGATAATAGTCAATATGATCGGTGTTCAGTTTCTCAAGCTGGGCATTCAGGTACTTATCCATATCCTCTCTCGTTTCTATAAGGAATGAAGGGAGCTTTGTTGCGATTTTCACTTTTTCGCGGTATCCGTCAGCAAGAGCACGACCCAGGAATGGCTCGCTTGCTCCCATGTGGTATGGCCATGCAGTATCAACATAGTTCACTCCCTGATCGATCGCATAGCGCAGCTGCTTAGTTGCCCTTTCTTCATCTATACTACCGTCTTCTTTTGAAGCGAGGCGCATGCATCCGAATCCAAGAATTGAAAGCTCGTCTGTGTTCTTTGGCATTTTTCTGTATAACATTCTAGTTCTCCTTAGGTTTTGAATTGCACAAGATAATAAAACTGCGGGTGACTGAACAGTCAGTCATAAATGGATTTGCTAGTATATATTTGCTTTGATTGACCAATCACTCACAGACGACGCCAAATTGATACTCGGTCATGAACCATCCTATGTTGCTGACCATGCTCTAATGACTCTCCTTTAATCAACAAATTGTCCAGCATAAATCCAAAAGTAATGATTAGTCTCTCTGAAAATAATCAAGAACATATTAACCCATGATTTATACTATAACATTTTTGCATTATTCAGACATGTGCCATTCCCAAAAGCGGATTGCGATCACTCATAGACGATGCCAAAAAGAATTTAGAGCCGATTTTATTCTGATAATTGTTCAGTTGTAAAAAATAATGAGTTGAGAATCCTTACTTGTAGGAAGCCTCATAGATGGCAACACAGTCATCAATACTAAGTTCGGTCCTGTCACATGTAAACAAAAAGCCCATAGTATCCTTTGCGTTCTTAGCCATTGTTTTGAATTCGTCCGGTGTGATACCGTAATCGGACATCCTGAGGTCTGCAACTCCACAGTCTTCCTGCAATTTCACCAGCATTTTGATGAAATCCATCGGCTCTTTGGCATCCTCCATTCCCATGACCTTTGCCATTTGTACGAACCTGTCATCACAGACATGCTTGTCAATAAAATGAGTAAAATACGCTTTGCTGATCATGATAAGACCTGCACCATGCGGAAGTTCCTGATGATAGGCTGACATTGCATGTTCCAGTGAATGCTGACTGGTGAGAATACCTACGCACATCACTGTACCGGAAAGTGTATTCCCGAAAGCAACCTTTTCACGTGCATCCAGATCATTCCCATTCTTCACAGTTTTTGCAAGATTTTTTGCGATATTCTCAATTGCGGTGATGGCATACATGTCGCTCATAAGATTGGCACCATTGGAAACGTACCCTTCAACACTGTGGAATAATGCATCAAATCCCTGGTATGCGGTAAACTTCGGTGGTACGGTCAGCATAAGCTCAGGATCGACAATAGCCAGGACCGGGAACAGTTCCTCATGTACAAACCCGGTCTTTTCATGCTTTTCTTCGTGAGTGATCACTGTACCCGAATCGGTCTCTGAACCTGTTCCGGCTGTAGTTGTAATGGCTATGACCGGCAGAGGGCTGTTCTTTAAGGGCATTCCTTTTCCGCTACCAGAAGGAATATAGTCCCAATAATCACCTTCATTGGTAGCTATTACAGCAATTGCCTTTGCTGCGTCCATACAGCTTCCACCACCCAAAGCAACAATAAAGTCACAATTGTTCTCTTTTACAAAAGCACCGCCAACCATAACTGTTGATCTTAAAGGGTTTGCTTCAACTTTATCGAAAACTACTGTTTCTACACCTGCCAGTTTCAGCTGCTATTCAGTCCTTGCAAGATAGCCGTTCTCTCTTATTGACTTGCCTTTAGAGATAACGATCATAGCTTTTTTGCCAGGCATTTTCTGCTCATGCAGATTATTTAATTGACCTGCACCGAACAAAGTTCTGGTAGGTACATACATGTTATAACTCATATCAAATCCTCAATTTTCCTTTCCTGAAAAGTCTTATACATTCAATAACTCATATGATTGAGCAATCAGTCATTATATTTTGCATACTGTGCTTTTTTTTTGATTAATACATTTTTATGTCAGAAGTCCCACCATGAAGTAGAAGGCATTTGCAGGTCTGAATCTAACAGAACAGTCTCACCG